>JAIXQV010000152.1 GCA_027485535.1 Oxalobacteraceae bacterium
TCCCCCATTTTTTTTCAGGTTAGCTATCAGGGCCGCTTTGTCGCCAGGCAGCACTTGCGCATGAAATTCTGCAATGCCAGTGGCCGCAGCAACTGCGCGCGCGGCGCCTTCGTTGTCGCCGGTGATCAGGACCGAGCGTATGCCGAGGGCAACGAGTTTTTCGATGGCGTGTTGCGCGCTGGGCTTGACGGTGTCACCAAAGGCAAGCAGGCCAGCTATACGAACACCGGATACATCGCGAACCGCGAGCCAGGAGACGGTGCGGCCTGCATGCTCATGCTCAGCGGCAAACGACTGGCCCGACTGAATATCCGACCCCAGCGCTGTCATCAGCCGTGCGTTGCCAAGATAAATCGTCTGACCATCGACCTCGGCCTGCACGCCAAGCCCAGGCAAGGCTTTCGAGTTCGATGCTGGCAGCAACGGTAGCGTCTCTAAAGCAGCGCGTTGTATCACCGCTTTCGCCAGCGGATGATCGCTATTCTGTTGCACGGCCTGCGCGAGTTGAAGCACGCGTTCTGCAGGCAATGCAATGCCTTCAATCGCAATCACCGCGGGCTTTCCCTCAGTCAGCGTGCCGGTCTTGTCGAATGCAACCACATTGATCGCATGCGCGATCTCGAGTGCCTCCGCATCTTTGATCAAGATACCGTGCCGAGCAGCGACACCGGTGCCGGCCATGATCGAGGTGGGCGTTGCCAAACCAAGTGCGCAAGGGCAAGCGATGACCTGCACCGCGACCGCATTCAGCAAGGCCTGCTGCCAGTCACCGGTAAATATTCCCCATGCGGCCAGCGTGGCCAGCGAGATCAGCAGAACGACCGGCACAAATACCGCACTGACGCGGTCAACCACACGCTGGATCGGCGCTTTGGCCGCCTGGGCGTCTTCGACACTGCGGATAATTTGCGACAGCATGGTGTCGTTACCCACTGCGGTGACCTGCATGACCAGCACACCCTCTTGATTGATCGCGCCACCGGTCAGTCGATCACCGACGTGTTTGGGTACCGGTAAACTTTCACCCGTCAGCAGTGATTCATCGAGGTGGCTATCCCCCTCCGTGATCACGCCATCCACCGGCACCCGATCACCAGGGCGCACCACTAATAAATCGCCAGGCAGAACCATTTCTACTGGCACCTTTACGTCGACACCATCACGCCGAACAATTGCGTCGCTAACGCGCAACGACGCAAGCGCATGCAGCGCTGCAACTGTCTGCTGCTTTGCTCTGGCCTCCAGCCATTTACCCAGCAGCACGAGCGTAATCACAACCGCTGATGATTCGAAATACAAGTCGGTATGTGCGCCATGTTGCAGCATCAAATACACCGATAATCCGTACGCGGCGCTAGTGCCGATGGCCACCAACAGATCCATGTTGCCACTGCCTGCCTTCAAGGCGTGCCAACCGGCGCGATAAAAACGCGACCCAAGCCAGAACTGTATGGGTGTCGCGAGCGCCCACTGTATCCAACCGGGCAGCATCAGATCATGGCCGAACAGCATGCCAATCATAGGAAGCAGCAACGGCATCGTCAGGGCAGCCGACAACACAACAGGCCATAGCGATGATGATGTTCGCAAGTGACGTCGTGCGAAAAGTGTAGGCGCTATAGAGAAAAGTGCAGCTGAGGAGGAAGGTGTAGTTGAGGAAGAAGGTGCCGCTGAGGAGGAAGGTGCTGCTGCAATGGACGATTCAGCGACGGATACATCGCCCACCCTCGCCGGAGCCGCGGAATCAACATGCGCATCGAAACCTGCTTTCTGGACGGCAGCAATCAAGGCCGACACTGGCACGCCGGTAGCATGTATGCGGGCTTTCTCCGTAGCGAGGTTAACCGATGCGTCGACGACACCGGGCACTCTATGCAGCACGCGCTCCAGCCGTGAGACGCATGAAGCGCAGGTCATCCCTTCGATCAGCAGCGTGTGCTCGTCAGTGTCTGGCTGGACGATGCGCGCGCTAGCCATACGCTACCACTCACCGCGTAATAACTTATCCAACCAAAAGGCACCGATGAGTGTTTTCACATCCGTGATTTTCCCTTGACGAACCCACGCCATTAACTCTTCTGGTGAGACACTGATCAATTCAAGGAATTCACCTGGGTCGAGCTGCTGCTCGCCAGCGACGAGCCCACGCGCAAGATAGATATCGAGATGCTCATCCGAGTAAGCGATGGCATTATGAATCGTACAAACGAATTGCCAGTCTGACGCGCTGTAACCAGTTTCTTCGCGCAACTCGCGCTGTGCGCATAACAGTGGGTCTTCGCCATACTCAAGCTTGCCCGCAGGCAGCTCGACAAAAACACGGTCATTCGGATAACGATACTGGCGCTCAAGGAGCACCTTGCCATCTTCGAGGACTGGGATGATCACGACAGCACCGGGATGACGAAAATACTCTCGTGCGGTCTCTGACCCATCGGGCAGACGTACCTGATCACGACGCACTTTCAGGAAGCTGCCTTCGTAAACGACCTCGCCGCTGATCAACGTTTCCTTGAGATGGTCGTCCATGGTGTGCGCCTATGATCCCGTTTACAACTGAACTACACAGTCATGAGTGAAACGCGACTAAGGTCAACCTTGTCAGCTGCTGCGGCGGCGTAAATAACGATGCACGAATCCGGGGAAGCCAAGCACGAGGTACAGGCAGACGGTTACCGCATAAAATTGCCAGCCTTGCGCAAAGGCATTACCGATCGAGGACTCAATCGCATAAGCCACACCAAGCACCAAAAAATACAGAATCAGTAGCTCGAGTATGCGAATGAACGGCGACTTGGGCACTTGTTTCGGGCGAAAGAAACCGAATATCGATTCGCTGAAATAAGGGAAGTTTGCGCAGAATGCCATGAGCGCGATGACCATCCAGCTGGCGGAGGCGGAATTCACTCAGTATCCGGGGTCAGGACGCGAGCGCTTGCGTCATGGCGTAGACGCAAGCTGTCATCAGCGGCCCCGGCAATACCCCAAGCAGTACTACCGCGACGCCGTTGAGCGACAGCGCGAGCCGCAAGCCACCGGTCGCCTCGATCGCTTCAGTATCTTCAGGCTCGTCAAAATACATCAGCTTCACGATGCGCAGGTAGTAGTAGGCGCTGACCAGTGAGGCGAGCACCGCGAAGATCACCAGCCCGAGATGCCCCGCGGCCAATGCGGCCTGTAATACCGCGAGCTTGGCGTAGAAGCCAACCATCGGCGGCACACCGGCGAGCGACAGCAGCAGCACCATCATGATGGCAGCAAACCATGGACTACGCTGGTTCAGACCTTTGAAATCGTCGAGGTTCTCAGCTTCGAAACCACTGCGCGACAAAAACAAGACCACCGCGAAGCTACCCACCGTCGTGAGCACATAGGTGATCACATAAAACATAGCTGAGCTGTAGGCATTTGCTGCTGACGCTGCATCGCTACCATCGAACACGCCCGACAACAAACCCAGCAGCAAGAAACCCATTTGCGAGATGGTCGAATAGGCCAGCATGCGCTTGATGTTGGTCTGCGCGATCGCGGTGATATTGCCCACGATGAGCGATACCACGGCCATCACGATCATCATCTGCTGCCACTCTGCGGCCAGGCCGCCCAGACCCTCGACCAAAATCCGAATGATCACCGCAAATGCGGCCAGCTTGGGGGCACCACCGATCAGCAGCGTGACCGAGGTTGGCGCACCATGGTAAACATCCGGCGCCCACATATGGAATGGTGCAGCCGACAGCTTGAACGCCAGACCGGACACCAAAAACACCAAGCCCAGTGCAAGCACGGTCTTGTTGGCGCTACCGCTAGCAACGACTTCCGCGATCTGGCTCATCACCAACGAGCCGGTGGCGCCATAAATCATCGACATGCCGTACAACATGAAGCCCGAAGCCAAGGCGCCGAGTACGAAATACTTCATCGCTGCCTCAGTAGAAATCGGATGATCACGGCGTAGTGCAACCAAGGCATACAGCGAGAGCGACATCAGTTCCAGGCCGAGGTAGATCACGAGGAAACTATGACCCGAGATCATGATCATCTGACCCAGCAACGTCAGCAGTGCCAGTACATAAAATTCTCCGGACAGATTGCCGCCCAACATGCCACGTTGATTGGAATACTGTCGCGCGTACACCAGCGTCAAGAAAGTCGCCACCGCAGCGCTACATTTGAGCAGGCTCGCCATTGGGTCTAACACGTAACTACGGTCGAAGGCATAGGCAGACCCCGGCACCATAAAGTCGCTGAACGTCAACACCGCAGTGGCCGCAATCACCAGCAAGGACAGTCGATGACTGAGTGGTGTTTTTTCTTCGTCGGCAAATAGTCCCGCCACCATCACGACCATGGTCGCAACCGCGAGGAAGATTTCCGCACTCGCTAATTCATAGTTCAGCTCGGTCATCATAATTTCCTAACTTATTGCGGAATCTTGCTGATGGCGATATGCCTCAGCAGATCGACCACCGAGGTCTGAGTAAGGTCGGTGAACGGCGCGGGATACACGCCCATCCATAGCGTCGCGATGGCGAGCACACCGAGTATCAGAAACTCGCGCATTGATAAATCTTGTAGCGTGGCTACGTTCTCATTACCCACCTCGCCGAACACCACGCGCTTGACCAGCCACAGCGAATAAGCCGCACCGAGAATCAAGGCGGTCGCCGCCAGCAGGCCGATAGCGAAGTTGTACTCGACGGCGCCAAGAATCACCATAAACTCGCCGATGAAGCCCGAGGTACCCGGCAAGCCAGCGTTCGCTAGCGAGAACAAGACGAACAAGGCGGCAAAACGCGGCATGGTATTGATCACGCCACCGTAGTCGGCAATTTGCCGTGAGTGCATGCGGTCGTACAGGACGCCAATACACAAGAACATCGCGCCGGATACGAAGCCATGCGAAATCATTTGCATCAGTGCGCCCTGCACAGCCAGCTCACCAAACACGAAAAAGCCTAGCGTGACAAAACCCATGTGGGCGATGGACGAGTAAGCCACGAGCTTTTTCATGTCGGTCTGCACCAAAGCCACCAAGCCAATATAGATCACGGCGATCAGTGACAAGGTGATCATGACTCCCGACAGCGCTTGGCTTGCATCCGGTGTGATTGGCAAAGAGAACCGCAGGAAGCCGTAGCCACCCAGCTTCAGCATAATCGCAGCCAGCACAGCAGAGCCGCCGGTGGGTGCCTCGACGTGAGCATCAGGCAACCAGGTGTGTACCGGCCACATCGGCACCTTGACCGCGAAGGCCAGCAAGAAAGCAAGGAACACCCAAATCTGCGCCTCTAGCGCGATCGGTAGCTTGTGCCAAGCAAGAATGTCGAAACTACCTGATTGAAAATACAACCAGATCAGTGCTACCAACATCATCAGCGAGCCAAGGAAGGTGTACAGAAAAAACTTGATCGCTGCATACACACGACGCGGTCCACCCCAGACACCAATGATGATGAACATTGGGATCAGTGTCGCCTCGAAAAACACGAAGAACAGCAGCGCATCTACCGCGCAGAACACACCGATCATCGCGCCGGAGAGAATCAGGAAGGAGCCGAAATACTGCGCAACACGTTTCTCGATGACCTCCCAGCCAGCGATCACCACCAGCACCGTAATGAACGCCGTCAGTGGAATGAACCAGAGCGAAAGACCATCAACACCAAGATGATAGAAAACATTGAAGCGCGGTATCCAGGCAGACTTTTCGACGAACTGCATGCCGTGTGCCGCCGGGTTGAAGCCGAGCACGATCGGCAGCGTGATCAGGAAACTGACCAGCGATCCAATGAGGGCAAGCAGGCGGGCCTGAGGCTCACGATGCTCGCCGCCTTTCATCAGGACCAATACACCAAACAGGATTGGTACCCAGATCGCAAGGCTGAGGAAAGGTGTCATCGGTTGCATCATGTGTTGTGCTCTGGTCTGAGTGCTTGGCGATCGTCGAGTCTTAGCAAAATCAAGCGGAGATCAGCAAGTAGCCGAGGTAAATCGCCACCGCAAGAATCATGGTGAATGCGTAGTGGTAGATATAGCCGGTCTGCAATGTGCGGGTGATGCCCGCGAACCAGCCAACCGCATGTGCGCTACCGTTGACGATCAGGCCATCGATCAGTGTTTGATCACCGACTTTGGATAAACCACGTCCGATACCCCGCGCACCAGCGGCAAACACCAGCTCGTTGATCTTGTCCATGTAGTACTTGTTATCGAGCAGCTTGTGCACGCCCTTGAAGGTGTCGTAGAACCAAGCCGGTACACGCGGGTTGATCATGTAGCAGTAATAGGCACTCGCCACCCCGGCGACCGCCAACCAGAACGGTGCGGTGGTCAGCGCATGGACCGCCATCTCGGTTGGCCCATGAAACGCCTTGGCCAACTCACTCATTGCGCCGTGTTCAGCGCTGACAAAGACAACACCTTTGAAGAAGTCACCGAACAACATCGGCCCGATGGTGATAAAACCAATGAAGACGGACGGTATCGCGAGCAACACTAACGGCAAGGTCACCACCCATGGCGCCTCATGCGGCTTCTCGCCCGGGGCCAAGCCGTGGTGCTCACCGTGGTGATCATGGTCATCAGCGTGCGCTTTACCAAAACGCTCTTCACCATGGAACACCAGGAAGTACATGCGGAATGAATAGAACGCCGTCACAAACACGCCGGCTAGTACTGCAAACAGGGCAAAGCCTGCGCCGGGAATATGCGTTGCGTGGACGGCTTCGATGATCGAATCCTTCGAATAAAAACCCGAGAAGAACGGCGTACCGATCAGCGCAAGCGAGCCCAGCAGACTGGTGATCCAGGTGACCGGCATGTACTTCGACAAGCCGCCCATGTTACGGATATCTTGATCATGGTGCATGCCGATAATGACTGCGCCCGCGCCAAGGAACAGAAGCGCCTTGAAGAAAGCGTGGGTCATCAGATGAAACACCGCGACTGAGTAGGCCGATGCGCCGAGCGCGACTGTCATGTAGCCAAGCTGCGATAGCGTGGAATACGCCACCACCCGCTTGATATCGTTTTGAATGATGCCCAAGAAGCCCATGAATAGCGCTGTAATTGCGCCGATCACCAGCACGAACGACAACGCGGTTTCCGATAGCTCGAACAGTGGCGACATACGAGCCACCATGAAAATGCCCGCGGTCACCATGGTTGCCGCGTGAATCAGCGCAGAGATCGGTGTCGGGCCTTCCATGGAATCGGGCAGCCAGACGTGCAGCGGAAATTGTGCCGACTTGCCCATGGCACCAATGAACAAGCAAATACAAGTCACCGTCATCAGTGACCACTCGGTGCCCGGCAAGGTCAGCGCAGCAATCGCTTCGCGCTTGGCGAACACTTCCGCATAGCTCATGGAACCGGCATACGCAAGCAGCAGACCAATACCCAGAATAAAGCCGAAGTCACCTACCCGGTTCACCAAAAACGCCTTCATGTTCGCGAAGATTGCCGTCGGACGCTTGAACCAGAAACCAATCAGCAAATACGAGACCAGACCAACCGCTTCCCAACCAAAGAAGAGTTGCAGGAAGTTGTTGCTCATCACGAGCATCAGCATCGCGAAGGTAAACAAGGAGATATACGAGAAGAACCGGTTATAGCCTTCATCGTCGTGCATGTAACCGATGGTGTAGATATGCACCATTAGCGAAACGAAAGTCACCACGCACATCATCATGGCGGTCAGGCTATCGATCAGAAACCCGATCTCGAACTTCAAATCACCCAGCGCCATCCAGGTGTATACCGTGGCGTTGTAATGTGCACCCTCAAGGACCAAGCTGAGCGTCTGCGCGGAAATCAAAAAAGCCACCAGCACGCCAAGAATCGTTACCGTATGCGAGACACCGCGGCCAATCAGGTTGCCGAAGAAGCGCGTGCCAAACAAACCGGCGATCATGGATCCCGCCAGTGGCGCCAGCGGAACAGCAAGCAGGAGATCGGGATTTAATTGTGCTGCCATGTGAACCTTGTCTGGTATGGGTCGGATCAGCCCTTGAGCCGATCAAGTTCTTCCACATTGATGGTGTTCAGGTTTCGGAACAACACCACTAAAATCGCTAAACCAATCGCGGATTCTGCTGCTGCGACAGTGAGAATGAAGAACACAAAGATCTGGCCGGCGGCATCGCCCAAATAGTGCGAGAAGGCGATGAAATTCATGTTCACCGAGAGCAGCATCAGCTCAATCGCCATCAGCAGGATGATCACATTGCGCCGGTTCAGAAAAATGCCGACCACCGAGATGGCAAACAAAATCGCACCAAGGGTCAAAAAATGCGCGAGAGTCAGGTTCATGCTCGCCTCAAACTTTCTCGGGCGCAGTGCCGTCAGCCGCGCTTGTACGATTGGATTCCGATGGCATGCTCACAATACGCACGCGATCATTGCGCTGGGTTTTAACGGCCAAGCCGGGATCAAAATACTTCCTATCCTTACGGCGTCGCAGCGTCAACGCCACTGCCGCCACCATTGCCGCCAACAAGATGATGGAGGCAATCTCGAATGGGTACAGGTAGTGCGTGTAGATCAACTTGCCCAGGGCTTTGGTGTCGCCGATGTTGCCCGCAGGCGCCTCGGGTTGACTCATGAAGGCATTGACGAGTACTGCTGCCATCTCAAGCGCGATAACGGCACCGATGGTGACGGCAAAGGGCAGATGGCCCCAGATACCAGCACGCAACTTGGCCATGTCGATATCCAGCATCATCACCACGAACAGGAATAGCACCATCACTGCACCGACATACACCAGCACCAAAACGATGGCGAGAAACTCCGCTTTGAGAAGCATCCAGATCGCCGACGCTGAGAAGAACGAGAGAATGAGGTAAAGCGCGGCATGGACCGGGTTACGGTCGGTCACCACGCGCAGTGCGGCGAAAACCAGCAGCGCCGCAAACGCGTAGAAGAGCAAGGTAGTGGCGTTCATCATCAGCTTAGCGGTAGCGGGCGTCAGCGGCGCGGTTAGCCGCGATCTCGGCCTCGTAGCGGTCACCGATCGCGAGCAGCATGTTCTTGGTGTAGTACAGATCACCGCGCTTCTCGCCGTGATACTCAAGAATATGGGTCTCGACGATTGAGTCGACGGGGCAGGACTCTTCGCAGAAGCCGCAGAAAATACATTTGGTCAAATCGATGTCATAGCGCGTGGTGCGGCGAGTGCCGTCATCGCGCTGCTCGGACTCGATGCTGATCGCCATCGCGGGACATACTGCCTCGCACAGCTTGCACGCGATACACCGCTCTTCACCGTTCGGGTAGCGGCGCAAGGCATGCAGACCACGAAAACGTGGTGACATCGGCGTTTTCTCTTCTGGGAACTGAACCGTGATCTTGCGCGAAAACATGTAGCGGCCGGTCAGCGCCAGCCCCTTGAACAACTCGCGCAGCATCAGGCTACCGAGGAAATCTTTGATCGCTTCCATCGTCTTGCCTCGCTTACTTCCAAATATTCCAAGAGGTCTGCATCCAGACCGCGACGATCACCAGATACACAACCGTCAGCGGAATGAATATTTTCCAACCCAGTCGCATGATCTGGTCGTAGCGGTAACGCGGGAAAGACGCACGTACCCAGATGAAGATCGAGACGACCAAGAAGGTCTTAATACCGAGCCAGATCCAGCCCGGGATGAAATCCAGAATCGCCAGCGGCGCACCCCAGCCACCGAGGAACATCAGCGTGGCCAACATGGAAATCAGAATCATGTTGGCGTATTCAGCGAGGAAGAACATCGCGAATGACATGCCGGAGTATTCAACCATGTGGCCGGCCACGATTTCCGATTCGCCTTCGACCACATCGAATGGATGGCGCGAGGTCTCGGCAATACCGGAGATGATGTAAACGCCAAACATCGGCAATAACGGCAGCCAGTTCCAGGACAAGAAATTCAGCCCCATGTTGGCGCCCACGCCCTTGAGCTGACCACCGACGATTTCCGACAGATTCAAGCTGCCCGAGACCATCAACACGATCACTAGCACGAAGCCCATCGCAATTTCGTAGGACACCATCTGTGCTGACGCACGCATCGCACCGAGGAAGGCATATTTCGAGTTCGAGGCCCAACCTGCGACGATCACGCCGTACACCTCAAGCGAGGTAATCGCCATCAGAAACAGCAAACCTGCGTTGATGTTGGCGAGCGCTTTGTCTGGGCCAAACGGCACCACCGCCCATGCAGCCAGTGCCGGCATGATGGTCATCACCGGTGCCAGCACGAACAAGCCTTTGTTTGCCTTGGCCGGAACAATGATCTCTTTCAGCAGCAGCTTGAGTGCATCCGCAATGGGTTGCAGCAGACCCGCTGGCCCGACACGATTGGGCCCGAGCCGCACATGCATCCAGCCGATCATCTTGCGTTCCCACAGCGTGAGGTAAGCAACGCAACCCATCAGCGGAAGCACGATGGCAACGATCTTGATCAGGTTCCAGGCAATCGGCCACCATGGGCCGAGCATGCTCTCGCCGGTCGCAGTGAATTGGCTCAGCAAGTCCATCAGGCTTTCTCCACCGAGATCGCACCAAACATCGACCCCAGGTTAGCTGTGTCATGGTGACCCGCTGCGATACGCACCACATTCGCCGGCTGGCTGGTATCGATAGCGCAAGGCAGTACCGCACTCCCACGCCCCTGCTTGACGCGTACATTCGCGCCTTCAGTAACGCCGAGCTTCTGCGCCAAAGCTGCGGACAGCACGGCACGTGGTGGCCGTGCATCTGCCGTTTGCTGCAAGGATGCGGCACGGCGTACGATGCCATCGGTGAAGTACAGCGGCACATCGGCGGCGCGCTCAAGCTCAGTGCTGCTAGCGCCGAGCGTTGGCAGCGGCATATGGCTGCGATTATTCAGCCGCGCTGAAACATCCAGATCCTCGGTAGCGCCCGCACCGAGTAACTCGGCACGAATCTCCTCCGAGCTTTCGTAATTGAAGCCATCGAGTGCGAGCAGATTGCCCAGCACGCGAAGCACCTTCCACCCGGGACGCGTTTCTGCCAGTGGCCGCGTGCTGCCATTAAAGCCCTGAACACGGCCCTCAGCATTAATGAAAGTGCCCGATGTTTCGGAGAAAGGCGACACGGGTAACAACACATCCGCGTACTCAGTGCCGTGCTTGTACGGCGACATCAGTACCACCATGTCAGCCTGATCGAGCGCGGCACGTGCCTGCTGCGGATTAGCGCAATCAAGTTCCGGCTCAGCGTGCAAAACCAAATAGGCTTTCTTGGGCTTGTCGAAGAAACTTTGCGCGACAGCACGATCTGCCGGTGTCGCGTTGGCGATGTAGCCACCGACAGTATTCGCTGCCTCGGTCAGATAACCAAACTTGGCATCAGTCTGCTCTGCAATCCACTGCGCAACCGCGTGTAACTGTGCTGTCTGCGGGTGATGGGCGGCCGCATTACCTAACAGCACCGCACGTGGCTCGCCCGACAGCAGACTGTTGGCGATCGCTACCGCAGTGGCTGATGGGGTGAGCTTGGCGAACTCTGCAGGTGCGGCGATATTTTTCGCTTGCGCGACTGCCAGCGCCACTTCAGACAGCTGAGTCAACCAGTCAGACGGCGCGGCAATCAGATGATTCGCGACGGCCATCAATGGCATGCCCTCGTTCGCATTCAGCAAGGACAGCTTGGCACCGCCACGCTGCACGGCTGCGCGCAATCGTGCAGTGAGCAGCGGATGATCTTTGCGAAGGTGTGAACCAATCACGAATACTCGACGCAATTTACCAACGTCAGCGATAGGCATACCCAACCAAGGCACGAATGCTGTATCGGACATCGCTGCGCTCTGACGCAAACGGAAATCAATGTGATCAGAGCCCAGACCGCGTGTGAGTTTGGCCAGCAGAGTGAGTTCTTCCAGCGTGGCATACGGTGCTGCCAGCGACGCGATAGCAGCGGCACCATGCTGATCACGAATACCGCGCAAGCCCTGCGCCACGTATTCCAGCGCAGTTTGCCAGTCGACCGATTTCCACTCACCGCCTTGCTTGATCATGGGCGTGGTGAGACGCTCATCACTATTCAAACCCTCATAGGCAAAGCGGTCGCGATCGGATAGCCAGCACTCGTTCACTGCCTCGTTCTCCAGCGGCAGTACGCGCATGACCTTGCTGCCCTTGACCTGCACAATCAGGTTGGAACCCAGGCTATCGTGCGGGCTGACAGACTTGCGGCGTGAGAGCTCCCAAGTGCGCGCGCTGTAACGGAAAGGCTTGGACGTCAGCGCGCCGACCGGGCACAGATCAATCATGTTGCCGGACAACTCGGAGCTAACTGCACCGTTCACAAAACTACTGATCTCGGAGTGCTCGCCACGACCGATCATGCCAAACTCCATCACGCCAGCTACTTCCTGCCCGAAGCGCACGCAACGGGTGCAGTGGATGCAGCGACTCATTTCTTTCATGGAGATCAACGGGCCCGCCTCCTTGGCATGAACAACCCGCTTCTCTTCCTGATAGCGCGATGAAGACGGGCCATAGCCAACGGCCAGATCCTGTAACTGGCACTCGCCGCCTTGGTCACAGATCGGGCAATCGAGCGGATGGTTGATCAGCAAGAACTGCATCACATCCTTCTGCGCCTGCACTGCTTTCTCGCTATGGGTGCGCACCACCATGCCTTGCGTCACCGGCGTTGCACAGGCTGGCAGCGCTTTCGGTGCTTTCTCGACCTCGACTAAGCACATACGGCAGTTGGCCGCGATCGACAATTTCTTGTGATAACAAAAATGCGGAATGTACGTGCCCAGCTGATTAGCAGCATCCATCACCATGCTGCCCTCAGGCACTTCGACCTTCTTACCGTCTATCTCAATCTCTAGCATGATCGTTCCGGTCAGACATAAGCGGGCACCATGCAGCGCTTGTGCTCGATGTGGTAAGCAAATTCGTCGGTGTAGTTCTTGATCATGGCGCGCACTGGCATTGCTGCAGCATCGCCTAATGCACAAATCGTACGGCCTTGAATGCCATCACACACAGACAGCAAGGTGTCGAGATCATCCGGACGCCCTTCGCCGTGCTCGATACGATGCACCATGCGATACAGCCAGCCCGTACCCTCGCGGCACGGTGTGCATTGACCACAGGATTCTTCGTAATAAAAATACGATAGCCGCAGCAGTGACTTCACCATGCAGCGCTCTTCGTTCATGACAATCACCGCGCCTGAGCCCAGCATGGAGCCCGCTTTCGCGATCGAGTCATAGTCCATATCGGTTTGCATCATCAGATCACCGCGAATCACCGGCATCGATGAACCGCCCGGGATCACGCCCTTGATCTTTTTGCCATCGCGCATGCCTCCGGCCAACTCAAGTAACTTTGCAAACGGCGTGCCGAGCGGCACTTCGTAGTTACCCGGACGCGCCACATCGCCAGAGACGGAGAAAATTTTCGTACCGCCATTATTCGGCTTGCCGAGCGCGAGATAAGCTTCGGGGCCAACGTTCATGATGAACGGTACCGAGGCGAAGGTCTCGGTGTTGTTGATGGTGGTGGGCTTGCCGTACAAACCAAAGCTGGCTGGGAACGGCGGCTTGAAGCGCGGCTGGCCCTTCTTGCCTTCAATTGATTCCAGCAGCGCTGTCTCTTCACCGCAAATATAGGCACCGTAACCATGAAACGCGTGCAGCTGGAATGAGAAATCGGTACCGAGGATTTTATCGCCGAGGAAACCGGCAGCGCGCGCCTCTTCCAAAGCCTCTTCAAAACGATCGTACACATCCCACACTTCACCGTGAATGTAGTTGTAGCCGACCGTGATGCCCATGGCATAGGCACCGATGGCCATACCTTCGATCACGCTATGCGGGTTGTAACGCAAAATATCGCGGTCTTTGAATGTACCTGGCTCACCTTCGTCCGAATTACAGACGAGATATTTCTGCCCTGGGAATGCACGCGGCATGAAGCTCCACTTCAGGCCCGTTGGGAATCCCGCGCCACCACGGCCACGCAAGGCAGACGCTTTCAGATCCGCAATCACCTGCTCTGGCGTGATGCCCTCGGTCAAAATGCGGCGCAGCGCGGCGTATCCACCTCGCTTCACATAGTCAGCGAGGCGCCAGTTGTTACCGTCGACACCCGCCAGAAGCAGCGGCTGAATATGACGATCATGCAGGCAAGTCATTTCTTCAGCTCCTCAATCAGCGCGTCGATTTTGTCATTCGACATGAAGCTGCACATACGCTTGTTATTCACCAATATCACCGGCGAATCGCCACAGGCACCCATGCACTCACCCTCTTTCAGGGTGAACAAACCGTCGGCCGTGGTCTCATTGAAATCGATACCCAGTTTTTGCTTTAGGAAGGCTGCTGCACGATCACCCTGCGTCAGCTGGCAAGGCAAGTTAGTGCAAATCGTTAGTTTGAACTTACCGACAGGCTTCAGGTTGTACATGGTGTAGAAGGTGGCAACCTCCTGCACCGCGATCGCGGGCATCTCCAGATAGATAGCAACGTCCTGGATCACTTCCGGCGACAACCAGCCTTGTTCGTCCTGAGCAATGGCGAGCGCCGCCATCACCGCAGACTGCTTCTGATCGGCCGGGAACTTGGCCAGCTCGCGATCAATCTTTTTATAAGCGTCCGGTGATAACAGCATGCTCTGTTGTGCCTCGATCATTATTCTTCCAAATCAGCGATCAATCTCGCCGAACACAATATCCTGCGTACCAATGATGGTGACAGCATCGGCGATCATGTGGCCAGTAGCCATCTCGTTCAGACCTTGCAGGTGCGCGAAACCCGGCGCACGAATCTTCAAACGGTAGGGCTTGTTCGCACCATCTGAAACCAGATAGATACCAAACTCACCTTTGGGATGCTCAACTGCAGCATAGGCCTCACCCACCGGTACGTGAAAGCCTTCGGTGAAGAGCTTGAAATGATGGATCAGCTCTTCCATGTTGGATTTCATATCCACCCGTGACGGCGGCGCCACTTTGTGGTTATCCGTCATCACTGGGCCCGGATGATTACGCAGCCATTCGACACATTGCTGGATGATGCGGTTGGACTGGCGCATCTCTTCAATACGAACCAAGTACCGGTCGTAGCAATCGCCATTCACGCCCACCGGGATATCGAAGTCGACCAGATCGTAGACCTCGTAAGGCTGCTTCTTGCGTAAATCCCATTCAGTCCCCGAGCCACGCAACATGGGGCCGGTAAAGCCCATGGCCAGTGCCTGCTCAGGTGACACCACACCAATACCCACTAAGCGCTGCTTCCAGATGCGGTTATCGGTCAGCAGCGTCTCGTACTCATCAACATAGGTTGGGAAACGGTTGGTAAAGTCTTCGATGAAATCGAGTAACGAACCCTGACGGTTTTCATTCAACCTGGCGATTGCTTTGTCGTTACGGACCAGCGAGGCTTTGTACTGCGGCATTGCATCCGGCAGGTCTCGGTACACACCGCCAGGACGGTAATAGGCGGCATGCAGACGCGCGCCGGATACCGCCTCGTAGCAATCCATCAAATCTTCACGTTCACGGAATGCGTACAGGAACACACCCATTGCGCCGACATCCAGCGCGTGCGCTCCCAACCACAGCAGGTGGTTCAAGACACGTGTGATCTCGTCAAACATGACACGGATGTACTGTGCGCGCAGCGGCACCTCAACGCCGAGCAGCCGCTCAATCGCCATCACGTAAGCGTGCTCGTTGCACATCATCGATACATAGTCGAGACGATCCATGTACGGCACGGATTGCAGGAAGGTACGCGTCTCCGCCAGCTTCTCAGTCGCACGATGCAACAAACCGATGTGCGGATCAGCGCGCTGAATCACCTCGCCGTCCAGCTCCAATACCAAGCGCAATACACCATGCGCCGCAGGATGCTGAGGGCCGAAATTTAATGTGTAGTTTTTAATTTCAGCCATCTCAGCGCACCCCGTAGTTCTCTTCGCGGATGATCCGCGGCACGTTCTCACGCGGCTCGATCGTCACCGGTTGGTAGACAACCCGCTTTTGCTCGGGGTCGTAGCGCATTTCGACATAGCCACTGACAGGGAAATCTTTACGGAATGGATGACCAATAAATCCGTAATCGGTCAGGATACGGCGTAAATCATCGTGGCCTTCAAACAAAATGCCATATAAATCGAAGGCCTCGCGCTCATACCAATTGGCAGCGGGCCAAACACTTGTGAGCGAAGCCACCAGCGGCATATCATCGTCTTTGGCAAAGACTCGGACGCGTAGCCGCCAGTTGTGAGCGATCGACATCAGATGCACCACGACACCGAAGCGCGCGCCTTCCCAACGACCATCGCCGTAGGATTGATAGTCGACACCGCAAAGATCAATCATCTGCTCGAAACGCGTTGATGCATGGTCGCGCAGCAGTTGCATCGCGGAGAGATAATCATCCGCACCAACTACAACGGTCACCTCACCTAGCGAGCTGCTGAGGGTTTTGATCTTGTCTCCCAGTACGTCTTGAACGGCACTGGAGAGGGTCTCGAGTTTGGTGGTCATATCGTTGATGGGACTCAGCGTGCAATCGTGTTGGTGCGCTTGATCTTGTTTTGCAGCTGGATCACGCCGTATAACAAGGCCTCTGCAGTCGGCGGACAGCCTGGGACGTAAATATCGACCGGCACGATACGATCACAACCGCGTACAACAGAGTAAGAGTAATGGTAGTAGCCACCACCATTGGCGCAAGAACCCATCGAGATGACCCAGCGCGGCTCGGCCATCTGATCGTAGACTTTGCGGAGTGCAGGCGCCATTTTGTTGCACAAAGTACCAGCGACGATCATCACATCTGACTGCCGTGGTGAAGGACGGAAAACGACACCGAAACGGTCGAGATCGTAACGCGACGCACCTGCGTGCATCATCTCAACTGCGCAGCAGGCCAGACCAAACGTCATCGGCCACATTGAGCCGGTGCGGGTCCAGTTGATTAATTTGTCAGCCGTCGTGGTGACAAAACCTTCATTGAGGATGCCATCGATCGCCATTGCTTACTCCCAGTCCAAGGCACCTTTTTTCCATTCGAAGATCAGGCCAACAATCAGGATGCCGAGGAAAATCATCATGGCCCAGAAGCCAATCAGTCCGACATCATTCATGGCGACCGCCCATGGCACCAAAAATGCCACCTCAAGATCAAACAGAATGAAGAGGATCGCCACTAGGTAGTAGCGAACATCGAATTTCATACGTGCGTCTTCGAATGCCTCGAAGCCGCACTCGTAGGCGGAATTCTTTTCTGAATCGGGGCGGTGTGGGGCTAGTAGCCGACCAAGCACCTGAGGCGCAACACCGACACCGATACCCACCGCAATGAACAGTAGGATCGGAAGGTAATTTTGCAGGTCCACGATGTTCCCAGTAAAAAACGCCTGGATAGCCACTCCCGAGGCTTTAAGATAAATTATTATTTACTTTTTACTAACTGGTGCCGACGGCGAGACTCGAACTCGCACAGCTTTCGCCACTACCCCCTCAAGATAGCGTGTCTACCAATTTCACCACGTCGGCAAAGCGCTCCATTTTAACCGGCTTTGGCAAGGCCATTCAATGCAAGTTTGATAGCAGCCTGTCGCTGCGTAGGGATTATTTCGGGATCTCGTTTGCCTGTACCGGCGCCTTGGCTGGCGCTGTTGCAGGCGCACCATCGACAGCCGGGTTAACGGTCTTCGCAGGCGCCGGGACCTGATCCATGATTCCAGTGCCGCCGCCCTGCGGACGGCTACCCAAGAAAGTCAGCAGCAAGGTGGCGGCGAAGAACACAGCGGCAGCAATCCCAGTCGAACGTGACAGAAAGTTGGCCGAGCCGGTGGCGCCGAACAAGCTGCCGGAAGCACCAGAGCCGAAGGCAGCGCCCATATCAGCGCCCTTGCCTTGCTGCAGCAGCACGAGGCCGATAATAATCAGCGCACTGATCAGCTGGATCACGATAACGATGGCGAGTAATGAGTTCATTGAATTAATTCCTGTCGATCCATAGTAAGTTGCGGCTTAAGCTGCATGTGCGATAGATAAAAAATCCGACACATTTAATGATGCGCCACCGATTAATCCGCCATCGATATCCGGCATCGCTAACAAGTCTTTCGCGTTGTCCGGTTTCATACTGCCGCCGTAAAGTATTCGAACCTGCTGCGCGCTTTCCGTATTGCGCTCTGCGAGCATTGCCCGAAGCCGAGCATGCACCTGCTGCGCCATCTCTGGCGTCGCAGTCTTACCAGTACCAATTGCCCACACTGGCTCGTAGGCAATCACCATGCTGGCCAGTTGCGTACCCATCGCATCCAGCACCGGCGCCAACTGTCGCGCTACGACTACATCGGTCGCGCCCCGCTCGCGCTCCTCAAGGGTCTCGCCAACACAAACAATCGGGGTCATCCCACTCGCCAAGGCGCGCTGCGCTTTTTGCGCAACTAACTCATCGCTTTCGGCGTGGTAACTGCGCCGCTCAGAATGCCCGACGATCACGTAGGTACAACCAAAATCCAGCAGCATCTCGGCCGACACTTCACCGGTGAAGGCACCTCGTTCATGCGCGGAGGCGTCTTGCGCACCCCATCGCACCGCCGAACCACCCAACACCGACTGCACCTGTGCCAGGTAGGGCGCGGGCACACAGACGGCCAGCTCCGCGCTGACCCCCGCTTCATCGCCCAAGAGTCCGGCGAGCAGCGTCGCGTTTGCCGCGAGGCTGGCGTTCATCTTCCAGTTACCAGCAATAAGGGGAGTACGCATTAGGCAGCCGAACCACAAAACCCAAGATTGTAGCCTGCGGCAAGAAACAGGGTCAAACCCGACAGATCCGTTGCTAGCCGGTTCGGAAGAGCCATGCCGACCTGCGACCCTGCTGTACCGTCAGAACGCTGCCCTGCCCACAGCAGCGCAGGTTTCCAGGTCAATCCGCCACCTGCAGCATGATCTTGCCAACATGCGTACTCGTTTCCATTAATGCATGAGCGTCAGCTGCCTGCTCGAGCGAAAAAGTTTTATAAATCACTGGCTTGATGCGCCCAGACTCAAGCAACGGCCACACTTGGGTGCGCAGTTGTTGCGCAATATGGCGCTTGAACGTGACAGGACGTGGGCGCAAGGTAGAGCCGGTGATCGCTAATCGGCGTCGCAACACCTCACCGAAGTTAATCTCGCCACTGGCACCGCCGCGCAGCGCAATGATCACAAGACGTCCGTCATCGGCCAAGCATTGCAGCTCACGGTTGACGTAGGGGCCCGCCACCATATCGAGAATGACGTTGGCGCCCTTGCCGCCGGTGAGCGACTTCACCACCTCAACAAAATCTTCGCTACGGTAGTTAATGCCACGCTCGGCACCCAAGTTTTCGCAGGCACGGCATTTGTCATCGGTGCCCGCAGTGACAAATACCCGATGTCCAAGCGCTGTTGCCATCTGTATCGCTGTTACGCCGATGCCAGAGCTACCGCCTTGCACCAGCAGATTTTCACCGGCAGCAAGTTTGGCACGGTCGAATACATTGCCGTACACCGTAAAAAACGTTTCGGGTAGTGAGGCCGCTTCGAGAACGCTCCAGCCTTTGGGTATTGGTAGACACTGCCCGATCGGCACCACGCAATACTCGGCATAGCCGCCACCATGGGCCAAGGCACACACTAAGTCGCCCTTGTTGAAGCCGCTGCCATCGAGATCACCGCTGACGATCTCGCCTGCGACCTCCAAGCCGGGCAAGTCGGAGGCATCGGGTGGTGGCGGGTAACTACCAGATCGCTGCAGAACATCAGGCCGATTGACGCCAGCTGCATGAACTCTAATCAGTACCTCGCCAGCGCCGGGCGCCGGCATGGGTCGCTCACAAGGCCGAAGTACTTCTGGGCCACCCGGCTGGGAAATCTCAATCGCCTTCATCGCTGTCATCCTCCAAAGCCATCAAACACGAAAGGCTGCCCGCGATTGCAGACAGCCTTTCTGGGCAAAGCATTGGTGGGCCCCTGTCAGGGCCACCGGTGTTACTGCGTTATTGCTGTACACCCTCGCCGGATTCTTCGGCTGCCACCGCTTTCATCGA
>JAIXQV010000181.1 GCA_027485535.1 Oxalobacteraceae bacterium
GAACATGAAAGGCACGGTGCAGCTGATTGTTTCCGGTGGCATCCGCACCGGCGCTGATGTTGCCAAAGCGCTGGCCATGGGTGCTGATGCGGTTGCGATTGGTCAGGGTGTGCTGTTTGCGCTCGGCTGCAACTCGGAGACCTATGTGCGCGGCGGTCAGCATCACTCGGCACTGGATGCCTATGACGCGATTGGTACCGCGCCCGGCTATTGCCACCATTGCCATACTGGCAAATGCCCGGTTGGCGTGACCACGCAGGACGCCGAACTAGAGCAGCGACTGGAGCCCGCGGTCGGCGCCAAGCGCGTGCGCAATTACCTGAAGACGCTGAACATGGAGCTGACCACCATCGCCCGGGCCTGCGGTAAGCAGAACGTGCACCACCTCGAGCGTGAAGATCTAGTCGCGCTGACGCTGGAAGCGGCTGCGATGGCAGGTATTCCTTTGGCCGGAACGAACTGGGTGCCGGGTAGATAAAACGTTTCCCATCAGGGTTCTGCTGGTCTATTATTTCCGCAGATAACTATTTAACGGACTGATCATCGTCCACGAAAGGAGGTTGGCAGCGTCATCGGCAAATGCCTCGTAGAAGGCTGGCCGCGTTCCATGCATGCCTGAAAAAACGTAAGAACCATCTGGAGGAGAAGCAGATGAATCAACGCAATCAATCGTCACTCGACCCGGAGATGCAGCAAAGGGCCGAGGCCATGTACTCCCGCGACCGGTGGAGCGCACTGCTCATACTCGCCGTGTTGTGGGCCAGTCTTATCTATACCTATATCGCGGTACCGCACGGATTTCTCAGCACGCCGATTGGCGTGGTGCTGCTGATTGCCGGCGTATTGCTGCTGGTGTTCAACACCAGCTCAGTATTCGCGATGCTGGCGCATTACCGAGAGGACCGTGATCACATCTATGGTCAAGATCTTCGTAACCTTGACCTGAACCGCCAACGCCTGCGCGAGCTTGCGCTGCGCCCGGCGCACGTTGACACTGATCCGGGAGCGCCATGATGAATAAGCCCTATGAACCGCCGGTGCAAAGTGGCGCCGGCCAAATGTTCGACAGCTTGGTGGTGCTAGTGCTGGTGTACGCCAGTCTGCTCGCGCCGCTTCTGTTCAAAGCGACAGCCGAACCACCCAAGGCCGACGACAAAGCAGCGCCAACCTGGGAATCGCTAAATCAAACCCCGGCCATGGTCGAGCAATGGGAAAAATTGGGCGTGAAGGTCGAGGCTGCTGCGCCGATGATCACGAATCGCTTTGATTACACCATCGAGCCGATCAGCCTGCTGCTCACGATCGCAGTGATCGTTGGCTACTTCGTATTCGTTCTACGCGTCTCAGAAAAAGAATATCGCGAGGTTATCCGCGAACGCTTCGACGCATCAGAGGGAGGTTGAGATGAGTTTCTGGACAGCTTTGGAGTACGCGGCGTGGATCATCTCATTCGTGCTGTTCGCATGGATGCTGGCTGATGCGCGCTTTACCAGCTCGCAATACGGCGAAGACTTCCTGACAAGTTCGCGCGAAGGCGAAGAAGAATAAGGAGACGAGGATGACAGCGCAAAGTATCGCGGCCTCGGCGCCGCAAAAAAATTCGCTACTGAAGGTACTCGGACCGATTCATGTGTGGGCGCTCGGCGTCGGCATCGTGCTGGTGGGCGAGTTCATGGGATGGAACTTCTCGGTCGGCAAAGGCGGTGCCTACGGCTCGCTGATCGCCTGCTGGATCATCGGCCTGCTCTACACTTGCGTCGCGATGATCGATTCGGAGGTTACCTCAACCGTCGCAGCCGCCGGTGGGCAGTACACACAGGCCAAGCATATTGTCGGGCCGCTGATGGCCTTCAATGTGGGGCTATATCTGGTCATGGCCTACACCATGCTGGAGGCATCCGATGCGATTGTGGTGGGTGATCTGATCAAGACCATCGCGCTGCAATACGGTGCTGAGGTCGATACCAAGCCTTTCGTGGTGCTCACCATTGCCGTGCTGGCTTGGCTGAACTATCGCGGCGTGTTCATGACACTCACTGTGAATTTCGTGATCACCGCATTTGCCTTCGTCGCCATCATTGTGCTGTTCTTCGCGGTTGAGGGTGTTGGCACCGGCGGCTCGATTCTGCGTCATCGCGAGATGCTCACCGATCTGCCCTATGGCTGGATCGGCGTGCTGGCGGCGCTGCAATTCGGGATGTGGTACTACCTCGGGATTGAAGGTACCTGTCAGGCCGCTGAAGAAGTGCGCTCGCCGGGCCGCTCAATTCCACTTGGCACAATGGGTGGCATGATCACGCTGCTGATTGCTGCCACGCTCACCTGGTATATCTGTGCCGGACTGATGCCATGGGAGTACCTTGGACAAGCGATCACGCCGATGTACGACGCTGCGCGCCTGACCGGTATTGTCGAGCTGGAGGTGATTCTGTTTGTCGGTACCATCTTCGCGGCGGTAGCCTCAGCGAATGGCTGTATCAACGATGCGTCGCGGGCCTGGTTCTCAATGTCCCGTGATCGCTACATGCCACAATGGTTCGGTGCAGTACACCCGCGCTATCGCACGCCGTATCGAGCCATCCTGTTCCTGATCCCGATTGCCGTATCGTTTGCCTTCACTGGCTTACTGGATCAGGTCATCACCTTCTCGATCTTGTCCGGCCTGCTGGGCTATACCTTCATGTCGTTCAACGTGGTGCGCTTCCGTCGCATGTGGCCACTGGGCACGATCAATCGCGGTTATGTCCATCCGTTCCACCCCATCCCCTGCATCCTGCTCGGGCTGTTGTGCGCGGCGACGTATTTCGCAACTTACCTTGTCTATGGCGCCTCGCTGCTGTCGATCATGGCGTTCTACATCCTGATCTCGATCTGGTTCGTGCTGCGGCGCTATCAGTTCGTGCGACGTGGTGACCAGTTCACCATGCCGTGGCCGAGACCCAAAGGCTACTAAGGAGACCGGCTTGGGCGGAGAACTCACCGGCGGCGGCATCGCCGCCGGTGTCTTTTTTTTGATCGCATGCTTGCTGTGGCAGCGACGCGCACAACGCGGCTTTGCCGCGCGACGGGCAGCGATTTTCGATGACTGTCGCGCGCTGTTCAAGCAGTCGGGTCAGATTGATCCGGGTAGCGACTATCCTTTGCTGCGCGGCGAGTACCAGCAAGCGAATGTGCTGCTGCAACCGCTACTGGATCATGTCGGCTACCGTAAAGTGCCCTCGCTTTGGCTGGTGCTGACAGTCGATTCGCCGATGGCGCTGAACGGCAGTTTGGATGTGCTGTTCCGACCGGCGAATATCGAATTCTTCTCTCAGATAGAACAACTCGTGCAGCGTATTCACCTCGGTGATGAATGGCCATCTCACCATATGGCTCGGGTTAGTCCTGCTGGCTGGCAAGCACCACTTTCGGCGATTCATGCAGCGCTAGGTGATGCGATTGCCAGTCCCGACCTGAAAGAAATCGTAGTCACACCCCGAGGTGTTCGATTGGTCGTACGCGTGTGTGGCGTTGAGCGCGGTCATTATCTGGTGCTGCGCGCAATGCTCACTGAAGTCGAAAGAATTCCAAGTGAGTGGCTGGCTTACTGGCTTGATACCTTGCTCGCGGTTGCCGCAGCGGTGCGCGCAGACGTCAGGGAGACTACCTGAATGTTCTCGCGTCCCTTGCATCCGCTGCTAGTGCTGATCGTTGCAATCCTGCTGCCCGGCATGGGTCAGGTGCTGAACGGGATGCTGGTACGCGCCTGGATCATGATTTTTTTCACGCTAAGCCTGGGCGTTGTCACTTACCACCTCACGACACCAGCGCACTCGTTCATTGGTCGTCACGCTGGCGGCTTCTTCATCTACGCGATCATGGTGATGGATGCCTACTTGTGGGCACGCTATCGCTACGCGCGCTGGCAGCAAGCCTAAGCCCCGGACACGACCTAACGGGCAACATACCGAACCATCTGTTTTGAAGGATGTATTGATTCATGAAGAACGCCGCAAAACCAGTCGCCATTTTTCGTCACTCGGCCGCTGATGGTCCCGCTTATTTCGCTACTTTTCTACAGCAGCATGGCTTGCCTTATCGAGAAATTCGCATTGATCTCGGAGAGCCTGTTCCGGAGCATGCCGATCAATTTGCAGGCATTGCGATCATGGGCGGGCCCATGAGTGTCAATGACCCCTTGCCCTGGATACCCGCGTCACTGGCACTTATTCGTGATGCGATTGCGCAAGATATCCCGCTAATTGGCCATTGCTTGGGCGGGCAACTCATTAGTAAAGCGCTCGGCGGTGAGGTAACTAGCAACCCAAGCGGCAAAGAGATCGGATGGCATCGCATCGAGGTCGCCGACCCTACCCTCGGCCAGCAGTGGCTCGGTACCGACGATGGTCTTGTTGGCTTCCACTGGCACGGTGAGATCTTTACCCTGCCCCCTGGTGCCCAGTGGCTGGCACGCAGCAAGGCGTGTACAAATCAGGCATACGCGTTCGGTCCACATATCGGGATGCAGTTTCACATCGAGATGGATGAAGCCACCATCTCGCACTGGTGCAAAGAAGGCGAGCCCGAGGTTAGTGCGGCTAGGAGCGAGCCCGATGTTCACCCGCATGTCATGACAACGCAGCAAATCACGAAGGCAACTGCTGAGTATCTCCCTGCCATGCGGGTGGTCGCCGATCATCTCTATCGGCGTTGGGTGCACAATCTTCGGGATTAGAAGAACTTCAGGTAGCGATTGTATTCCCAATCTGAGACGTGATTCAGATAAGAAAGCCACTCGTCTCGCTTGAACTCTACCCAAGTATCGCGCATCGTCTTACCAAACACCTGCTCGGATAGCGGGTCGGCTTCAAACGCATCGACAGCTTCATCAAGCGTTTTTGGTAGCCGCTTCACCCCAAGTGCCTTGAGCTCCGCATCAGACTTCAGATACATGTTCTCGAGATGTGGATCACCTGGATCAATTCCTTGCTCAATGCCTTCGAGGCCGGCAGCCAGCGCCATGGCAGCACCCAGATAAGGGTTACAGGCACTATCTGCTGCACGCAGTTCGACACGACCGCCCCCGCGCGGGATACGCACAGTATTGGTACGGTTGTTATTGCCGTAGCAGGCCCATACGGGCGCCCAAGTAAATCCGGACATGCTGCCTTTGAGGATGAGCCGTTTGTAGCTATTGACGGTCGGCGCGACTACCGCGCAGATTGCTGGCAAGTGCCGCAGTATTCCACCAATAAATTGATAGGCTAACTTGGAGATACCTAGCTTACGCGAGTCGTTATCGTCCACAAACAGATTCTTACCTGTCTGGGCATCGGCGAGCGACATATTGAAGTGCGCACCACTACCGGCGCGATCGCCGTACGGCTTGGGCATGAAAGTCGCAAAGCCACCGTGTTTACGGGCTATCTCATGCGCCATCAGTCGCAGGAACACGAAACGATCTGACATCGAGAGCGCATCAAAATAATTGAAATCAACCTCAAACTGGCCAATGCCATCCTCATGGTCGAATGAATACACATCCAGACCGAGCTCATTCATGGCCGCGACTAGTTCACTCATCCAGCCCATGTTGTCCAACATACGGGCCACATCATAGGCAGGCTTTTCTAGATGCTTGCGGTCTGACATCGGCACAAACCGGTGCGTAGCATCGTCCTTCAGTACAAAAAACTCTGCCTCAATGCCAAGGTTGAACGTGAATCCCATGCTTCTAGCGCGCGCCATCTGACGGCCGAGAATATTGCGGCTGCAAGGCTCGAAGGGTTTGCCCTCGCACCACAAATCACTGGCAAACCAAGCGGTATCCCGTTGCCATGGTAGTACCATGCAAGAGGCCGGATCTGGATGCGCTGCGACCTCCTCATCACTCACATCTTGTGGCACGCCTTCAAGCGCAGCACCGGTGCAAAGCTCGGAGCCAGACATCATTCGCTCAAAGTGAGCGATCGGTACTACCTTGCTCTTTGAGACACCATGCATGTCTACATAGCTGGCAAATAAGTGCTTAACGCCTTTATCTGTCAGTTCTTTCTTTAGGTTCGCCAATTCAGGACTGGTGGCCTTTTCCAAGATTGTCTCCTCGCGTTTATATTTGTTGACTTGCGTTCAACTGCTTTTCATTGACTGGGTTCAATCAGTCGGTGGCATTTCCTCAAGCGGTATTCCCTCAGCCTGTGCTCTGAGCAGTTGTGTAGAGAATTGGTCGATACATTGCTCAAGTAGGGCTGCACCCTCTTCCGCAGTTGCAAGGCTCGGGGATCCACACACGCCGTGCACACTCTCTTTGTTGACGGTATAGGAAAAAAAGCAGCACGCAGAGCGGTTAGGCTCATCCTTCGCCTTACTCATGTCAACCAAGTCTGGACGCATGTGAAGCATCAGTGAGGTTTCAGCTGCATTAGCGTGGAAGTTGGTATCGCCATCACGGAAGTACACCTCCCCGATCTCGCGGGTGATTTCCCAAATCGAGCGCAGCGCGATGCGCACCTCCGGGAAATCAGCGCGTACGTTTTCAAGCGCGCATCGCAAAGGCGCCCAGTTGGTGACATGACCATTCAAGATGACGAGACGATTGAAGCCTGCCGCCTGCACCCACTCGGCAATCTCGTAAACCACTCGAGCAAGGGTTTCAGGGCGAAGTGACAAGGTGCCCGGCCAGTGCTTACTATGGCCAAGCGAGCAGCCAACAGGTATCGCCGGCAATACCGGGAAACCGGTACGTGCCGACACACCCTCCGCTATTGCGACAGCCGACATGGTGTCGACACCCATCGGTAGATGCAATCCATGCTGCTCAGTTGCACCGACCGGCAGTATCGCGAGATCGATGCCACTATCGCGGATCGCAGCGACTTGCTCCCAGCTTAGTTCTTCCCAGCGCACCGGTGCGCCGGTACCTTTCGCGACGCCACTCATGCTGACAACCCGTAGCCAATGATCACAGCAGCAACGCCAGCCGCCAACGTGAGATAGGGAAGCACGCCCGCGCGTGGCTCCACGGTCTCTTCATCCGAACCCTCCGGTCGCATATCTTCCGTAAGCTGAGCAGGGAACACGCCCTTGTCCTGGACGTAATGGCGATACAGGAACACCGGGATGATGAGCACCGCGACGATGATGCCCGCTGAGAGCGTACCCTGACCCCAGACATTCGCGCCCATGCCCATCAAGAACAGATTAGTGAACCCCAACACTGCACCAATCGCTAGCAGCACGGTCGGGGCCCGGTAGGGGCGTGGTGTGTGCGGACGATCGATACGATGCAGCCAGCCGCTCTGCAGATTCATGAAAATGAAAATCATGTAGTTCACATTCGCAATAGCAAGCAGGAAAACATAGTCAGACATCATCAGCAGCAACATATTGAAGCAGAGATCAGTCCACATCGCCGCAGTCGGTGCGCCGTTCTCATTGACGTGCGATAGGTACTTGGGCAACCATCCATCGACTGAGCCCTGATACAACGTGCGCGCCGATCCCGCCATCGCCATACTGACCGTGAGCAACAGCGAGATGATCAGCAGGACAACAATGACGTTCTCCACCGACGCACCTCCGCCGACGATCCCAGCCATGGCTTTTGCCACGCCCATACCGCTGTAGATACCGGGGTCGAGCATACCGGTCAGACCCAGCGCGCCTTGGAAGGCAAACGGCACTAGCGTGAACACCGCCATGCAAAGCAGACCAGCGGTGAAGATGGCGCGAAAGGTATCTCGCGCCGGGTCTTTGAACTCGCGTGTGTAGCAGATCGCGGTCTCGAAAGCGTAGGTCGACCAGCCCGCAATGAAAAGTCCACCAGCGAACAAAGTGATACCAGCCCTGTCCCACGCGCCCGCAATCGGAGCACCAGCAGGATCATGAGCGAGCGGAACAAAAGGTGTGTAGTGAGATGCCGGCGTGTTGCCACTGATGATCGGCAGAATGCCGATGATGAGCAGCGGAAGCAAGGCAATCACCGCCATCATCATCTGAGCGCGCGCCGCTTTTAGCACTCCGCGATGTTGAATAGCAAAAACCACCAACACCAAAATCCAACCGAGAATAAATGTCGCGTTAATTCGCAGCCTCAACCCTTCGCCGAGCCAGGTGAGTGGCAGCACGGTGACTTCCCAGGTGAATACCGCCGACTCGGGAGCGAAGAACAGAGTCAGGATATAGCCGGCGCCTAAGCCGGTGCCGATCGCCAGCACGGGTGACCAAGAGAACCAGTTGGACCAGACTGAAATTGGGCCAAGTAATTTGCCGTATCGGACCCACGCGATGGCACCATAGACCGAGGCACCACCAGATTTATGCGGGTACATGCTGGCGATTTCTGCATAGGTAAAACATTGCAGAAAGCCGAAGCTAATTGAGAGGAACCACACTAGTGGCGATACATTGCCTACTGTGGCAGCAATCGCCCCGATAGAAAATAAAACCAGTGCTGGTGTACCTGCCGCGAACCAGAACGCATGCGTCCATGAAAGACTTCGCTGAAGGGTTTGAGGCTGAGACAAATCGGGCGTATCCGTAGACGCGGCTGAGTTCATGCGCTCCTCCTTGGCCCGCCACCCATAAAGGCGCAGGCATCGATTTATTGAGGCTTGCTTGGAAGCGCAGATCAATACGTGCAACTGCGCAGCATTTTCTTTGTTGCTCGCTTCAGTGCTCGGTCTTACGTTAAAACTGTTCCAATTAGGACATAGATTAATTAATCGGTCAATTAAATTTGATCAGACGATTAAAAATTGGACGGTATGTCGTACTATTCAGCTAACGAGATTAGCCTTTATTTCATTTTTTTTATGTCGACAGAGCACGCAACCACCGTAATGCGCCAACGTCCAGATCGCGCCAGTGAGTTAATGAATGCGGCGTTGCATCATTTTGCGCGACAAGACTTTAATACCGTGACTATCAAGGACATAGCCAACTCGATTCCGGTCAACAGCGCACTGATTTACTACTACTTTGAAAACAAAGAAGCACTCTTCCGCGCATCGCTAAACCATGCTGCAGACCTTGCGATCGCTCGATACGAGGAAATGTGCAAGAGTCTCACCTCGCCTGACGAATTCATCGAGGCTTGGTTTGATAACCATATCGAATCAGGTGATCTGATCCGATATATGGTGAAAGTGATGTTAGATTTTGCCGCCACGCATCCGCAACGGGACATGATCGAGAGTGGAATTCAGCGCTTCTACGGTACTGAGCGAGACATTCTCGTTAAGTACCTACACGAGGGTATGTCACAAGGTGTGTTCAGCGATGTGGATATCAACGGAGCAGCGCAGGTTGCATCGACCATGCTAGACGGCGTCATAGTTCGTAGCCAAATACAACCCGAGTTCGATATAGCCGCAGCAATCGCTGAGTTGAAGAAAGTGTTTTGGCGTTATGTCGGGTTTAATACTTATCACCGATCAAAGGATCGCACTAAAGCTGCTTAATCGAGGGTGCGTTTAATTCTGGACCTAGCCATAACAAAACGTCACTCGAATCAAACCGCACCAGTCTGATTGGTGGTGACTCGAGTATGTACTCGATATTGGCACGTTACAGCACCGCAGATGGTATTACTTCCTTTTACTCGCTGGGGTTAGCCCGGTGAATTCAATGCGCATGGCAACCCAGGCGGCATGCATCGCCTGACGCAGGCCGATGGCGTCATCCGCGAGTAATCTCATCCACGCACCTGCCCCGTTCGGCAGCGCTGATGCAGCAGCATAAACACCTGCAATCGGCTCAATCGC
>JAIXQV010000032.1 GCA_027485535.1 Oxalobacteraceae bacterium
ACACGACCGCGCGTTGTGGCGCTCATGTACACCATGCTGCTGTTGGGTTTGGTGGGTAGCGGTACTTTATTTGGTTGGTTGCTGGCAGATTTCAGTCCTTTGCGGCTGATCCAGACGGTTCAAGGATCGGCGGTGTTGGTCGTGATGCTGAACCTGAATGCGCTCTGGAAGCAAGAAGCACTGAACCGTGACCGCGCTCGGCAACCTCGGAATGAAGAAGATTTTTCCAGCCACTGGCGCAGCTACGCCATGCGCCCGGGCGTCAAACGCTTTTTGTGGACAGTGGGTCTGGGTACCTGCGCCTTCAATATGCAAGACATCATCCTCGAGCCGTACGGTGGCGAGATCTTGCATCTGGGTGTTGGCGCCACCAGCCTGCTCACAGCGATCAGCGCAGCGGGTGCGCTATTGGCGTTTGGCATGGCGGCGCGTCTCTTAGCGAGTGGTCTGGACGCCGGACGTATTGCCGCACTCGGTGCCTTGCTCGGTATGCCAGCGTTTGCCATGGTGATTTTTTCTGCGCCGCTAGACGCGCCGAATCTGTTTCGCTGCGGTGCCTTCTTGATTGGTGCCGGTGGTGGCTTGTTCGCGGTCGGTACGCTGACCATGGCCATGGATTTACAAATCGGTGACTCGGCCGGTATGGCGCTGGGTGCTTGGGGTGCGGTACAGGCCACAGCAGCAGGTGCCTCGATCGCCGCGGGTGGTTTGGTGAAAGACCTGATCGGCTCACTAGCAAGCAGCGGTTGGTTGGGTGAGAGCCTGATCTCGCCGGTGACCGGTTACAGCTTTGTGTATCACCTTGAAATGTATTTGCTATTTGCCGTATTGATCGCGATCGGGCCCTTGGCCAAGCGCGCACGCCACGAGCAAGCAGCACAACAGCGCAAGTTTGGACTAGCTGAATTTCCCGGCTAGAGAGTTTCACACCCGTCGTCTTTGCGACGACTCATTGTTGGAGGCGCACCATGGAAACAGGCGCGATTACGCAGTACGTCGACTTCGCCCAGATCGTGTTGTACATGTTCTGGATTTTCTTTTTCGGCTTGATCTATTACCTGCTGCAGGAGAACCATCGCGATGGTTATCCACTCGAGCCGATCAATGGCCGTGACACGAAGATGGAAGGCTGGCCGCCTATCCCCTCGCCCGTGACCTATCTCCTCGAAAACGGCGAGCAAGTGGTCATGCCCTACCCGCTGAAAGAACCTGAGTTCTTGCAGGCGCAGCCGCGCCATCGCTTTATCGGCGCACCGATCGAACCGATCGGTAATCCCCTGTTAGCAGGTGTTGGCCCAGGTTCATGGAATCAACGTGCTGATCATCCGGATATGACGCCGTTCGGTGAACCTAAAATTTCACCGTTACGCGCTAACCCTGAACACGGTGTTGCCGAGCAAGACCCTGATCCGCGCGGTACGCCGGTGTGGGGCGCGGATGATGAAGTCGCTGGCACCGTGCAAGACCTGTGGCTCGATCGCTCCGAGATGCTGTTCCGCTACATCGAGGTACGCCTCAATGATGGCAACCGCACCGTCCTGCTGCCAGTGCCATTCGCGCGTATCACGCATGATGGTGTGAAGGTCCACGCTATCCTCGCGCATCAGTTTGCCGATGTGCCGGGTCATAAAGAGGCGGATCAGGTCACCATGCTGGAGGAAGAAAAAATCGCCGCTTACTATGGTGCAGGTACCTTGTACGCAACCCCTGAACGGCAAGAACCTCTGTTCTGATCGACACCTATGCAAATCTATCCCGAACATGAACTGGAAGCAGCACCCGGACTACCGGAGCCACTACCGGCCGGTGAACGGGTACTGTGGCAAGGTAGCCCGGACTGGAAGCAACTCGCCGTGGAAGCCTTCCACGTGCGACAAGTCGCGGTTTACTTTGCTTTGATGCTGGGGCTGCAAGCTATTCTGTCGTGGGATAGCGCAGACACCCTGAGTGGCAACCTGACACCGCTGGCATGGTCGTCTTCCATGGCGATCATCGCACTTGGGCTGCTCAGCTTCACTGCATGGATGTCAGCGCAGACCACGCTGTACACGCTGACCAATCGCCGTATCGTGATGCGCATCGGTATTGTGCTGACGATCAGTTTCAATCTGCCCTTGCGTTGGATCGCAGCGGCGCATGTCAAAACCAACGCTAATGGCGGTGGCGACATCGCGCTTGAGCTGAAGGGCTCGGACCGCATCGCCTACCTGCACCTGTGGCCACACGCACGTCCTTGGGAGCTTTCCAAGGCCCAGCCTTCGCTGCGGTGTCTGCGTGATGTCAGCACTGCGGGTGATCTGCTGCACACGGCCTGGATCGCGCGTCAATCCGAGTTGGGTGGCGCAGATACACGCCAGCCCATCCCGGTCCGTATGCCAGCAGCGGCGATCGCACGATGAAAATGGAATCACTGCCACCGCAAGAAGTGCCTCAACGACGCAGCAGTCGTTTCCCGGCCATTGCGGTGACGCTGCTGCTGATGGGTACCTTGGTCACCATCGGCGTGTCACGTCTGCAAGGTAATACACAAGAAGTCACCGCTGAGCCCGCCAGAAAAATTCGGCTGCTACGCTTTGTGGATCAGCCCGATGGTGCCGTTGCTGCTATCGATGCGAGCAGCGGCCAGTTAGTCCAACGCTTTGAAGGCGAACAAGGCTTCTTGCGCGGCACTTTGCGCGCCATGGCGCGCCAGCGAAAATTGAATGGTGTCGGTGTTGGTGCTGCCGAGCCGTTCGAATTGATTCTTCATGCAGATGGTCGCCTGACCCTGCACGACCCCGCCACTGGCACCAAGATCGCACTCGAATCCTTTGGCTCGAGGAACATCGGCGTGTTCGCACAATTAATAGGATAACCCCATGACCGCGCCGACCGCGCTTGTGATCGGCAGCGGCTTCGGCGGGCTCGCCGCCGCAATTCGCCTCTCCTGCAAGGGCTACCAAGTACAGGTCCTTGAAAAACTCGACGCCCCCGGTGGTCGTGCCTATGTGCATCGGCAAGATGGTTTTACCTTCGACGCCGGCCCCACCATCATCACCGCACCGCAACTGCTCGAAGAGCTTTGGGCGCTCTGCGGTAAAAAACTGTCGGATGACATCACGCTAAAGCCCATCGAGCCGTTTTACCGCCTACGCTTTGATGATGGTACGCATTTCGATTACAGCGGCGACGCAGCCACCATGCGGCGCGAGATCGCACGTTTCAACCCCGATGATCTAGCTGGCTACGATCGCTTTGTTGAAGCAGCAGATCTCGCCTGCCAACTTGGCTTTGAAGAACTGGGGCACAAGGCTTTCGATAGCTTCTCCGACTTGCTAGCGGCGATGCCGAGCATGATCAAGCTAAAGGCTTGGCAGACGCTGTATTCCATGGTGGCGAGCTATTTGCGCGACCCCAAGCTCAGAATCGTCTTCAGTTTTCATCCGCTACTGATCGGCGGTAATCCGTATTCGGTGACTCGAGTCTATAGCCTGATCAATACGCTAGAACGACGCTGGGGTGTGCACTGGGCCATGGGCGGTACCGGCGCACTGATCCGTGGCATGGTGAAGCTGCTGCAAGAGCGCGGTGTCAGCCTGCGCTACAACGCACCGGTGACAAGAATCAATGTCACGCAAGGCCGTGCCACTGGTGTCACGCTGGCCAATGGCGATCAGCTGCGTGCGGATATCGTGGTCTCGAATGGTGATGCCGCCTGGACCTACAAAAATCTGGTCGACCGCGAGCACCGCTCGCATTGGACTGACCGCCGTATCGAAACGCGGCGCTACTCGATGAGTTTGTTCGTCTGGTACTTCGGTACCAACCGACTCTGGGAAGAAGTACCGCACCACATGATCATGCTCGGGCCGCGCTACAAAGGTCTGCTGGATGACATGTTCCTCAAACACAAGCTGGCAGATGATTTCAGTTTATATCTGCACCGCCCCAGCGCCTCGGATCCCTCAGTCGCCCCACCCGGCTGCGATGCATTTTATGTACTCGCACCGGTACCGCATCTGGACAGCGGCACCGACTGGCAAGCACAAGCCGAAACGTATCGGATGCGCATACAAAAATATCTCGAGTCCACCGTGATGCCCGGGCTCGGCGAGCATATTGTCACCAGCCGGCTCATGACCCCGCAGGACTTCCACGACCGACTGTGGTCGCACAAAGGTGCCGCGTTTGGCATGGAACCTCGGCTACTGCAAAGTGCATGGTTCCGTCCACACAACCGCAGCGAAGATATCGAAAATCTTTACATGGTGGGCGCCAGTACGCACCCCGGTGCGGGAGTCCCCGGTGTGCTGATGTCGGCGCGCGCCATGGCATCGGTGGTGCCAGATGCCTAGCGCCGCAAAAACGATCGACCTCGCCGCCTGCGAAGAA
>JAIXQV010000004.1 GCA_027485535.1 Oxalobacteraceae bacterium
AGCCGCATATGCGCGGTATCGATTTTTCTGTGCAAGGCCTTATCGCGTGTGATTACCGCACCCATTAGCGCGTCCGAGCCACCGGACTGATACTTGGTCAGTGCCTGCATGACGATATCCACGCCATGCTCAAACGCGCGAAATACTAAACCTGCGGACCAAGTGTTATCCAAAGCGACCGGCACACCATGCGCTTTTGCAGCGCGACAGATCGCCGGAACATCCGGCATTTCCATCGACACCGAACCCGGCGCCTCAGTCCAGATCAATCGCGTATTCGGCTTGATCAGCTCGCCAATCAGCTCGCCAATCTGCTCACCGATCATCGGATCGTAAAACTGCGAGCTAATACCAAAGTCAGATTGCAACCAATGCGCGAGTTCACGGTTGGGGTTATAGGCATTATCTGGCAGTAGAACATCATCGCCGCTCTTCAACAGCGCCAGATTGATCATGGCAATTGCGGCTAGGCCACTCGGCGCTAACAAGCAATGCGTGCCGCCTTCGATTTCAGCTAGACGCGCCTCGAGCGTGAAGGTGGTCGGCGTACCGTGCAATCCGTAGGTATAGCCGCTCTTCTCTTGCCAGTTGCGGGCGCGCAGCGCTGCGACGTTTTTGAACAGAACGGTCGAGGCGTGATGAATCGCACTCGGAAATGCAGAGAAGCCTTCCGGTGGACGGTAATCCGTCGCCGTCAGCAGTGTTTGCAGGGATTTTTTTTCGTCAGCCACGGCTTACCCGACATTCATCGAAACGAGCTTGATTGAAACGAGCTTAATCGACACTAGATTAATCGACACGCGCCCACAGATCATGCGCGTCAGCGGCGGTGACGGTTACCTCCACAAAGCTGCCCACCGTGAGCTCACGCCCCGGCTCATAGGGTAGCTTGATATAGACCACGCCATCGATCTCCGGCGCATCTGCTGACGAGCGACCGGTTGCGCCATTGCGATCAACCGCGTCAATCAGTACCCGCAAGGTCTTGCCGACTTTCGCCTGCAAACGCTCGCGAGAAATTTCTTCTTGTAGCTGCATCACACGACCACGCCGCTCTTCGCGCACTTCATCCGGCACCGGATTCGCGATGGCATTCGCCGCTGCACCATCGACCGGCGAGTACGCGAAGCAACCTAAGCGATCAATTTTTGCTTCACGCAGAAAGTCCAGAAAATAAGAAAACTCTTCTTCAGTCTCACCGGGGAATCCCGCGATGAAGGTGGAACGTATCGTGATCTCAGGGCAAAGCTCGCGCCAGGCGCGGATGCGCTCAATGTTTTTTTCACCACTGGCGGGGCGCTTCATGCGCTTTAGAACATCTGGGTGTGCATGCTGCAACGGTACATCGAGATAGGGCAGCACATGATGACCCTGCATCAGCGGGATCACCTCATCCACATGTGGATAGGGATAAACATAATGCAGACGTACCCAAGCATCATATTGCTGTGCCAGCTCACCCAACGCGCGGGTCAGATCGGTCATGTGCGTACGCATCGGCTTGCCATTCCAGAAGCCGGTACGAAACTTCACATCAACCCCATAGGCACTGGTGTCTTGTGAGATCACCAGCAATTCTTTGACACCGGCCTTGAATAAATTCTCAGCCTCTAGCATGACTTCCGCTACCGGGCGCGACACCAGATCGCCGCGCATCGACGGGATGATGCAGAAACTGCAGCGGTGGTTACAACCCTCTGAAATCTTCAGATACGCATAGTGCTTGGGCGTGAGCTTGACGCCTTGCGGTGGCAGCAGATCAAGAAAAGGCTCGTGCGGTTTGGGTAGATGCAGATGCACTGCATCCATCACCTCACCCAGCGCATGCGGCCCCGTGACAGCCAGCACCTTGGGATGTACCTTGCGGACGATCTCTTCACCCGAGGCATCTTTCTTGCTGCCCAAGCAGCCAGTAACGATGACTTTGCCGTTTTCATTCAACGCTTCGCCGATCGCATCCAGCGACTCTTGTACCGCGGCGTCAATGAAGCCACAGGTGTTCACGATCACCAAATCTGCGCCATCGTAAGACTTGGCCGTTTCATAACCCTCAGCGCGTAGCTGAGTAAGGATTTGCTCGGAATCGGTCAGCGCCTTGGGGCAACCGAGTGAGACGAAACCAACTTTGGGACTTGCTGCGGAGGTTGACGACATGGTGTGGCGATAGTCTGATGTGCTGAAAAAAGCCGGCAACGCGTGCCGGCTTTGATCGAAAAAATGGAAGCGGTTTTGCTCAGGCCTTTTCAGCTTCCGGTGGGCGGGAGCCGTTACCGTTCATACCCGGGAACGGAAATCCAACGAATACGTTTTTTGCCTGACTCTGCATCTGCTCTTGCATCTGCATGAACAGGCTCTTGCTCTGCTCGATATAGTTACTCATCATGCCCTGCATCATGGGCGCTTGCACGCTCATGAACTGCGTCCACATCTCAGGACTGAATGATTTCTCATCAATCAGACCTTTCGAGTTCTCGGCCATTTTGTTTTGGATGTCGATGAACACCTGGATATTCTTCTCCAGATACGAGCCCATCATGCCCTGCATCGCATGACCGTAGTAGCGAATGATTTGCGACAAGGCCGAGCTGGAGAACATCGGCTGGCCGTTCGACTCTTCTTCCAGAATAATCTGCAACAAGATGCTGCGGGTCAGGTCTTCTTCGGTCTTGGCATCCACCACAAAAAATATCTCATTGGCAAGCACGAGTTGCTTGACGTCTGCGAGGGTGATGTAGGAACTGGTTTGGGTATCGTATAAGCGGCGATTCGGGTACTTCTTGATCAGGCGCTCAGCCGATTTTTTTGCGCTATTCATGAGGTGTCCACTCTTTTGCGTCGCAATGAATGCTTGCGATCTTGTTGAAATGACGAGCTTGAGCCCGTGTCTCTCGGCGGATTATAGTCTCGAAAATCAATTAGTTGTCGAGCATTAGGGGGCGCATTACGACTATTTTGCGCCGCACCGCCCGCCGTCTCAGCGCCCCCTTGGCGGCACCCTGTCAATGTGACAAGAGATTCGCTGACGGGCGCCAGCGGAGGGATTTGGCCTTCTGTGGGTTTGGCCTTACGCGGCCTTGACCTTCACATAGCGCCCAGGTGCGGGCTCGATCGGCTTGTGGCGGGTATTGCCGTACTTGCCCGGTGCTTTGCGCATCGCCCCAGCGTGCTCGGCCAGGAAGGCAGACCACTCTGTCCACCAGCTACCGGGTTGTTCGGTGGCGCCGGCCAGCCATTCATCAGCACTGTTCGGTAGCGCGTCATTCAGCCAGTAGCTGCGCTTTTTCTTGGCCGGTGGGTTAATCACCCCAGCAATGTGGCCTGATGCCCCCAAAATGAAACGGTTCTGCTTGCGCTTGCCCTTGTTGATGAGGCCGGTGGTGAGATAGGCACTACCCCACGGCACGATATGGTCTTCACGCGAGGCATACAAAAACGCAGGTAGCGTCAACTTGGTAAGGTCGATCGGATCGCCGCTGACGCGCAACTTGCCTGGCTTGCGCAACTCGTTCTGCAAGTACATATGACGTAAGTAGTAGCAAAACATTGGGCCCGGTAAATTAGTACTGTCGGAGTTCCAGTACAGCAGATCAAACGCCGGCGGCTCCTCGCCTTTCAGGTAATTGTTCTCGACATAGTTCCAAACCAGATCATTCGGACGCAGGCTAGAGAAGGTTGCCGAAAAATCTCGCCCGGGCATAAGCCCGCCCTGTGCGATCGATTGCTCGCGCTGCGCGACCTGTTGCTCGTCGACGAATACATCGATCACACCAACATCCGTGAAATCCAACATGGTCGTGAGGAGTGTCAGACTGGCCGCTGGATGCTTGCCGCGTGCAGCCAATGTGGCCAGTGCCGTTGCAACAATTGTGCCGCCGACGCAGAAACCGAGCACGTTGAGTTGCTTCGCGCCGCTAATGTCGAGCGCAACCTCCATGGCACGTATCGGCCCTTGCTCGATGTAATCATCCCAACGGAGATGGCCGAGCGCTGCATCCGGATTCACCCACGACACCACGAACACCGTATGCCCCTGCTCAACCGCGTAACGGATGAGTGAGTTTTCGGGCTGCAGGTCGAGGATGTAGTACTTGTTGATACAAGGTGGAACGAATAGCAGTGGACGCTCATGCACTTCGTTGGTCAGCGGCCGGTACTGCAACAGCTGCATCACCTCATTTTCGAACACAACCGCGCCCTCGGTGGTAGCGACATTGCGACCCACCTCAAACGCGCTTTCGTCGGTCTGCGAGATATGGCCTTTACCCATATCGGCCAGCATGTGCATGATGCCGCGCGTCAGACTTTCGCCTTTCGACTCCACTAGCTTCTGCTGCGCCTCTGGGTTGGTCGCTAAAAAATTTTTCGGTGATAAGGCGTCAATCGTTTGCTGGGTGGCAAAGCTAATTTTGCGTTTGGTTTTTTCATCAGCCTCGACAGCTTCGGCCAGCGCGTTCAGGTAACGCGCATTCAGCAAATACACCGCTGCGTTAAAAGCATGCAGCGGGTTTTGGTGCCATGCAGGGTCAGCAAACCGGCGGTCGCGAATTTCAGGCGCGCGTTGTGCGACCAGCGCAGTCCAGAGTGTCGACAACTCTTCGGTGTAATCTTTTTGCAGTTGCGCCAGCTTTTCAGGCGGCACCGCTGCATTGACGGGCGTCATCGGTGGCACAGCAGGCAAGTTCGGCATGGCCGGCATCGAAGCCATCGAAGGTAGCCCGGCCTGCATCAGGTTGAACATCGACTGCCACTGCTTTGGGTCGGTCACTTGCTCGAGCCACTGCTGTGCGGCCGCTTGCTGCGCCGCGTTGCGGTCTGAAGTATTCATGCGCTTTCCGGACTGTTCAGTCGAGCGTTCGCTGCAGCGCGTGGTGGTCGGTGCTAGGATGCGCGCTGACTTTTGATAGAGCAGGCAAACCGTGCATATCGCTGCAGTGGGTTGGATTTATGTGACGCTGATGATGGCTATCACCGAGGAGACGGTGATCGCTGGCATTATGACGTTTTTCCTGTATGGCGTGTTGCCAACGGTGATCATTGTGTATCTCGGTGGCAGCCCGCAGCGCCGTCGACGCAACGAAGAAGCGCGTCTGCGCATGATGCAAGAACGACAAAATAGCGCCGCCCAAGCATCTAAGCACGACGCCGACCAAGCCAACTAGCGCCTGTCTCGTTAGATCGATGGCGCAGTCTGGTTCGGCAGGCTGTTAATCCAAATCATCGATGCCATGCGGCCCGTGGTGCGGTCGCGTCGGAATGAGTAGAACCGCTCAGGGTCGCTGACCGTACAGTGCTCGCCACCGGTTACCTGCGATACTCCTACGCCAGCCAGTGCTCGCCTTGCCAGCTCGGGCAAGTCCGCCAGAAACTTGCCCGGCTTGTCATCAATAGCCTTGAACGCTGGTCTGTCAGCCTGCAGGTGCGCGAACGCATCCTCTACGTCCTGACCCACCTCGAACGCCTGCGGCCCGATCCCCGGCCCAAGCCAGGCAAGGATTTCCTCGGCACCAGCGTCCCGCATCGCGTTTACCGTCGCCTCTAACACCCCAGAAGCAAGGCCGCGCCAGCCTGCGTGCGCGGCGCCCACGACGCGACCACGACTATCCGCCAACAGCACGGGGGTGCAGTCAGCTGTCATGATGGTGCACACCACGCCGGCACGCGTTGCGATGCTGGCATCGGCTTCGGTGAATGCGGGTGTCGAATCCAAGTTGATCACTCGCGTACCGTGCACTTGCGTCAGCCAGACAGGCTCAGACGGGAGTTGCTGACGCAGCAGCGCTCGATTACGGGTAACAGCATCTGCCGCATCGCCGACGTGGGTACCCAAGTTAAGACCACCGCCACCCGCGCCATCGTCATAGGGTGCGGCACTGACACCGCCTCGACGCGTGGTCGACAACACCGATACCGATGCGGGTAGATCAGGCCATGGAATATCAAGAACAGGTACGCGCATCACGCGGCAGCAACATCAATACCAGCGCGTGCCAATAGTTCTGACATATCGGCCGGCAGCGCTGCCGTCCATTCGCAGCTTTCGCGACGGTTCGCAGGATGTTGCAGCGCTAGTCGTTCGGCATGCAAAGCCTGACGGGGAAATACCCCGACCAGATGCTGTTTGCCATAAACGGCATCACCTACCAATGGAAACCCAATCGACTGCAAGTGCACGCGAATTTGATGGGTGCGGCCGGTTTCCAACTTGCAGCGGAGCAGCGCCACCGCTTTGCCATCGAGCACACCGTTAGCTACGCGTGAGTAGTGCGTCACTGCGGATTTGGCGAGCAGCGATTTACTCACCGCCATACGGGTTCGATCACGCGGATGGCGTCCGATGGCCGCCTCAATTCGTCCACTCGAAATAGGTTGACCCCACACCAGCGCAAGATACTCGCGCCCCATGCTGCGTTCCTGTAGCTGTCGGACCAAGTGCGTTTGCGCTGACAAGGTTTTTGCGACCACCAGCAAGCCACTAGTGTCTTTATCAAGCCGGTGCACAATGCCTGCGCGCGGCACACCCGCCAGCTGCGGCCACCGATGTAACAAACCATTCAGCAAGGTACCCTGCCAATTACCGGCGGCCGGGTGGACCACCAAGCCAACCGGCTTGTTGATCACCACAATCGATTCATCCTCGTGCAGCACCTCCAGAGCCATGGGCTCGGGCTGGAAGGCAAAGTCGCTATTGGAGGGTTGTGGTTGTAGTGTGATCAGCTCATCGCCCAGCATGCCCGATTTTGCTTTCGCTACTTTGCCATCGACCAGCACATGGCCGCTGTCAATCCATTGCTGCAAGCGGGCGCGTGAGTACTGCGGCAGACGCGACGACAATACTTTATCGAGACGCACGCCACAGCTGCTGGCATCGAGTTTCAGCGAAATAGGTGCAAGATCATCAACGCCAGCGCTAAACTCATCGGCGTCTTCGGCGTCGTCAAGCGCATCCGCTGAATCTGGCGAGATGAGATCGGGTTCTTGCCCGGCAAAGACCGGCTTGGTGGGGGTGTTCATCGGCTATAATCGTGGCTCTTTTTTCGATCTGCCACCGACTTCCTCCATGCTGAAGCATCTCTTGAGACTTACTCTGATGGCCTGCGCGCTGGCACTTGCTGCCTGCGGTTCGCTGGGAGAAAAACCGGATGAGACCAAGAACTGGTCGGCGGACAAATTATACGCCGAGGCTGCGGACGAGCTTAAAAACAGCAACTACGAAAAGTCCATCAAACTCTTCGAGAAACTCGAGTCGCGCTACCCCTTCGGCTCATATGCGCAGCGGGCGCAAATGCAGATCGCTTATGCTTATTACAAGCAAAACGAACAAGCACAATGTCTGGCAGCGATTGACCGCTTCATCCGGCTGCACCCGAACCATCCCAACGTTGATTACATGTACTACCTGCGTGGGCTGGCCAATTTCAAAGATAAAAAAGGCTTGTTCGATTTTATCAGCGAGCAAGACCCCACCGAGCGCGACCCCAAGGCTGTACGGGCTGCCTTTGACGCCTTCAAACAGCTGATTGACCGCTACCCAAATAGCCAGTACGCCAGTGACGCACGCGATCGACTGAACTACCTGGTAGGTGCAATGGCTAGGTACGAGGTACACGTCGCCAACTACTACTACCGCCGTGGCGCCTTTGTCGCGGCAGCAAACCGCGCTCAAAATGTCGTTCGTGATTACCCCGGATCAGAAGCCGCTAAAAGTGCGCTGCGTATACAGATGCTCTCGTATGACGCGCTGGGCATGAAAGAACTGCGCGACGATACCGAGCGCGTCTATCAACTGAACTTCCCGCAAGCCGATGCTGCTGACATCGCCAGCGGCAAAAAGCCCTGGTGGAAGGTTTGGTAAGCGCGATTTTTTAAGTAGCGCGCCGACGGAAAATCCAACGCGCTTCATTAGATGCCTTCGCATCAAAGCTGTAACCCTCGCTATCAAAGTCTTTCAGCTGCTCGGGCTTAGTGAGCTTATGCTCAATCGCATAGCGCGCCATTAAACCCCGCGCGCGCTTGGCAAAAAACGACACAATCTTGTAACCGCCGCCCTTCCACTCCTCGAACACCGGGGTAATCACCGGGCGATCCAGCTTCGCAGGCTTGACAGATTTGAAGTATTCCTCAGACGCCAGATTCACCAGCGCCTCTGCCTTCGCCACCGTCAACGAGTCGTTCAATGCCTCAGTGATCTGGTCTCCCCAGAAAGCGTATAAATCTTTGCCGCGCTTAGTCGCCAGACGTGTCCCCATCTCCAACCGATAGGGCTGCATCAGATCCAGCGGACGCAGCAGACCATACAAACCAGACAGAATGCGCAAATGCTTCTGCGCCCAATCGAGTTGTCGCGCACTCAAGCTTCGCGCATCCAGCCCTTCATAAACATCCCCATCGAAGGCAAGCATCGCCGGGCGTGAATTATCTTGCGTGAATTTTTTCGACCAACTGGCGTAACGAGCTACATTTAATTGCGCGAGACTATCGGAGATACTCATCAGACTTCCGATTTGCGCTGGCGGCATGGTGCGTAGCGTTGAGATCAATTCAGCCGAGCGCGCGATAAAATCCGGCTCAGTGGTCTTATTGACCTTGATCGGCGACTCGAAGTCGAGCGTTTTTGCGGGTGAGAGAACAATCAACATAAGCGGTGCGCAGCATCTAATTCAAGTGTACGGAAAACATCGATCCGAAACGACTTCGGTATCGATACCGAAAAAAACCGTGGTTAATAAAGGCGTCGCAAGATAATCAGACGAATGATACCGAAATCACCCGCCCGCCTGGTTCTCGACACCAATGTCTGCCTCGACCTGTTCGTCTATCGCGATCAGCGCTGGCAGCGGCTCTTGCATTCCATGGAAAATGGTGAAGTCGCCTGCGTAACACGCGAAGACTGCCGCACCGAGTGGACGCTCGTCCTGGAATACTCGCGCTTTGCGCTGGATGATCGCGCAAAGCAATCCGCACTCGACGAATTCGACCGGCTAATTCTGATGACCGACACCCATCAGCCTTCTGAAATGACACTACCCGTCTGCAAAGACCGGGATGATCAGAAATTCCTCGAGCTGGCCGCCACCAGTGGCGCCCACTATCTGGTATCGAAAGACAAAGCACTGCTTAAACTAGCGCGTCGCGTTCGCAAACTCGGCTTGTTTGAGATCACCACGCCGGAGCAGTGGATCGCGCGCTATGAGAATGACACTGGCTTGATTGCTTAGGCTAATAGGCCATCCAATATCGCGCGCTAAGCGAATACATCTTGTACAACGCACATCACCCCTTAAGCGATGCGCGCCACTCACGCATAAGCTCGGTGTTTTCTTTTCGGTCGGCATTCACCTGCTGCACGCTGGGTCGCTCAGCTAGCCGCTTTAAATACTCTTTTAGCGGATAATCTGCCAGCACATCTTCGCCGTAGATTGCCTTAGTGGTCATTGAGATTATCGGGAGATGAACCGCAGCGGCGCAATCCGCCAAGCCAAATTCGCTCCCCGCGATATACGGATCGAAGCTGACTAACTGCTCAAGTGCCTTCGCACTACGTTTGAGTTGTTTGTGGGCCAGCGCTTTGCGTTCATCACTTGCTTTGCCGCCGAAAAATG
>JAIXQV010000203.1 GCA_027485535.1 Oxalobacteraceae bacterium
CCAGCAAGAAATCAGCACGCGCTTTGAGGCGCTCACCGCCGGCGTACAGGTGCAGGGCGCGGTGTTGGGTGAGTTGGTGACGGATCTTGGCGCGTTTGCCCTGGTGATGCCGCAACCATGGATCGAAGAGTGGCGCACCAGAAAGCCGTGGATAACACTCGAATCGATATCGCTCGTCTAGTTGAAATAGCTTCAATAGCTCGCATTCCGAATTGCCGGCGTGATCCGTACAAATAGGCTTCAACAGCGAAAAAACTAAGCTGCCGCTACAATCCGGCGTCAAAAAAATAAAATTACGCTAGTGACCCCTCTCTTCCCCGACCCGCTTGTCATCGACAAGCTAAGCAAAAATTTTGGCACACGAAAGGCGGTCGATGACGTCAGCTTTTCCGTTGCGGCGGGCGAGTTTGTCGCGCTGCTGGGGCCGAACGGCGCAGGCAAATCGACCCTGTTTCAGATTTTGTCTGGCTTGTTCGTCGCCGACGGCGGTAGTGCGCATGTGACGGGCCACGATATCAGTCGCGATCCGATCAAGGCACTGGCGGATTTATCGATCGTGTTTCAACAACCCGCGCTCGATCTTGATTTATCGGTGCAGGCTAATTGTCGTTTTCAAACCGATCTGCATGGCATTGCTCGGGCGGAGGCTCAGCAGCGTATTAATCACTGGCTGGAGCGATTCAAATTGAGTGACCGTGCCAATGACGCGTGTCGCAATCTTTCTGGTGGCACGCGCCGCAAAGTCGAGCTGGCCCGTGCGCTGCTATCGCAACCACAGTTGCTGCTGATGGACGAGGCCACCGTTGGTATCGACCCGGCTTCTCGCGCGGCGATTATTGCGGATGTCAAAGCGCTGTGCCGCGAACGTGCGATGGGGGTGCTGTGGGCAACGCATCTGGTGGACGAAGCTGAAGCAGCTGATCGTATCGTCGTGATGGCCGCTGGTACCGTGCGCTTCAATGGCACTGCCAAGGCGCTGATGAAGCAATCCGGGCATGACACGCTGCTCGATGCCTTCCTGCATCTAACGAAAGCAGAGGCTTCAGCATGAGACTAATGCATGCTCGTCTTGCGCTAGCTGCGATTGCAGGGCGCGAGGTCCACAAATTCTTGCGCCAACCCGGCCGACTTGCGTCGTCTTTGGTGCGTCCGCTGCTGTGGATGGTGGTGTTTGCCGCCGGATTTCGTCAGATGCCAGATCTTGGTACGGTGATGCCGTTCGATTCGACTCTTGATTACCGACTGTATATGGTGCCGGGTCTGGCGTTGATGGTGTGTCTGTTCAACGGCATGCAATCCTCCTTGGCGATGGTGTACGACCGAGAGATGGGTGTAATGCGGTTACTGCTTACCGCGCCTTTACCGCGCGCCTATCTGCTGGCCTGCAAGCTGATGGGCGGCGCTTTTCTGTCGGTCATTCAAGCGCTGGCTTTCATGATTCTGGTCGTCGTGTGGCAAATCGGATTGTCGCCGTGGCAGGTGCTGGCTTCGCTGCCCGCGCTGATCGCAGGAGCACTGATGCTGTCAGCCTTCGGCTTGATGCTGTCGGTCTATATCCGGCAGCTGGAGAATTTTGCCGGCACCATGAACTTCGTGATTTTCCCGATGTTTTTCTTGTCATCAGCGCTGTACCCGATCGGCCGCATGCGCGACGCCGGTGCCAACTGGATTTATCAGATCTCTGCGCTCAACCCATTTACCCATGCGGTTGAGTCAGTGCGCTACGCGCTGTATGGTGAAGTGTCCGGCTCGTTGCTAGTCGTGCTGGCCGCAACGCTGGTGTTCTACTGGATCGCTGCAGCAGGCTATGACCCGCAACGCGGCTTGATCAAATCGGCGCGCGGTGGCTAAGCCTTTTAGCCGCACGACGATCTGATCGCCTGGATTACGAGGTTTGTTTCTCAGCTTCCGATGCGATACGCAGGGAGTTCATGTCATTACGGAACACCAGCGGTTTTTCCTCAACGGGTCGGTTTGTCGTTTTCAGCACAATCTGCTTGACCACATCATGCGACGGTGACTTTCCGCACACTGGGTCAGCATTCTGCGCATCGCCTGTCAGCGCATACGCCTGACAACGGCAACCACCGAAATCTTTTTCTTTTTCCGGACACGTGCGGCACGGCTCTTTCATCCAGTCGTAGCCACGGAAGCGATTAAACGCATCGCTCTTGTACCAGATGTCTTCCATCGTATGCTCGGTCACATTCGGAAATGTGAGACCGGGCAGCGACTGCGCTGCATGGCACGGTAAAGCGCTACCGTCAGCTGCGACAGCGAGAAACACCGAGCCCCAGCCATTCATGCAGGCCTTGGGCTTATCTTCGAAGAGGTCCGGCACCACGAATAAGAGCTTTAGCTTGTTACCGAGCTTGGCGCGGTACTCCTGAACCGTTGCCTCGGCACGCACCAGTTGCTCGCGTGTAGGCATCAATTGATCACGATTGACGCTGGCCCAAGCGTAGTACTGGGTATTGGCCAGCTCCAGATACTCCACCCCCATCTCAACCGCCATTTCAATAATGCGGCCGATATGGTCTAGGTTGTAGCGGTGCAGCACCACATTCAGTACCATCGGGTAGTCGTATTTCTTGATCAGTGCCGCAACGCGTGACTTCAGATCGAAGGTCTTGGTACTCGACAGGAAGTCATTCATCTCCTTGGTCGAATCCTGGAACGACAGCTGGATATGATCCAGTCCCAGCTCCTTCATCTTCGAGATGCGCGCCTCGGTCAAACCAACGCCCGAGGTGATCAGGTTGGTGTAATAACCCAACTGATGCGCCTCGTCGATTAACTCTTCAAGATCGTCGCGCACCAGCGGCTCACCGCCGGAGAAGCCGAGCTGTGCCGCGCCGAGTTTACGCGCTTGGCGCAGCACCTCTTTCCATTGCTCGGTGCTGAGTTCTTTTTTGTTGGCTGCGTAGTTCAGCGGGTTGTAGCAAAACACGCAATGCAACGGGCAGCGATAAGTCACTTCCGCTAATAGCCAAAGTGGCGGCGGTATTTTTTTTGCGTCAGACAATCCAGCCTCGCTCGGTTGCAATTTCTAAAAATCCGGTCACGTCTTTTTCCAGCCCTTGCACATTAAAAGTTTGCTCAAGGTCCGCAACAATCGCGTGGACATCGCGCTCGCCATCGCAGCGCTTCAAAATCTCCGAAGCGCTCTGGTTCAATTGCACCATACCCTCAGGGTACAGCAGTACCCAGTTTTGCTGCGCTTCTTCATATTGCATACGGAATAGTCTGGCCAACTTCGGCTTGCTCGACAGATCAATCATCGGCGCACTCATGGATAAGCCTTCTCGATGGCATCTGAGATCTGCCACAGCACGTCGAGCTTGAATTGCAATATTTCGAGCGCGCGCTCTTGCTGCTCACGCGTCGTGAAGTACTCCAACGTGACTTGCAGACCGTGCTCGACATCGCGCAGCGCGAGCGGCACCCGCGTACGGAAGTAGGCAAGTCCTTCGTCCTTCACCCAAGGATAGTGGGTAGGCCAATTCGCGAGTCGGTCTTTATGAATTTTTGGCGCAAACATCTCGGTTAATGAAGAGCAAACTGCCTCTTGCCATGGACGCTGACGTGCAAAGTTCACGTAGGCGTCGACGGCGAATTTCACACCGGGCACAACTTTCTTTAATGACCAAAGCTCGTCACGCGGGATTCCAACGGCATCACCCAGTCGCGACCACGCTTCAATGCCACCTTCCTTCTCGCCATAACCATCATGATCAAGAATGCGGTCAACCCATTTACGGCGAACCTCGCGATCGGGGCAGTTCGACATGATCGCTGCATCCTTCATCGGGATCATCGTCTGATAGTAAAAACGATTAATGACCCAACCACGGATTTGATCTGGCGTCAGATTGCCCTCATTCATCCGAATGTTGAACGGATGATTGATATGGTAGTTGTCGCCTTTTGCGCGAAGCTTTGCTTCGAATTCTTCGCGGCTCCAAGGCATTTGTTCTTCAAGCTTCGTTGGTGCGTTCATTGCATTCCTCACAGTTCAATTTCCATACCGTCGAAGGCGACTTCAATGCCATGTTGCGCCAGGGTGGCGCGCTCCGCCGAGTCTTCGTTCAGGATGGGATTGGTATTGTTGATGTGAATAAGCACCTTGCGACGCGCACCGATGCCATCCAGCACCTCGATCATGCCGCCCGGACCGGACACTTGCAGGTGCCCCATATCGGCAGCAGTTTTCTGCGTCAAACCCAAGGTGATCATCTCGTCGCCGGTCCATACCGTGCCATCCACCAGCACACAGTCAGCCTGTTGCATCGCCTGTAGCACATGTGGCTCAATCTCACCAAGACCCGGGGCATAGAACACTTTCTTGCCGGTCGCTTTACTTTCAATCATCAGGCCATTGTTATCGCCCGGACCAGGATTGTCTCGGTGCGGTGAGTACGGCGGCGCTTTGCTTTTTAACGGCATAGGATGGAAGCGAATGCCGTCAATGCCCGGCACTTCGATCGGCGCGAAATGAGTTTCGTCTGCTGACAAGCCTTCGATCGCATGACGCTCGACGCCGCAGTAGTGCGACAGCACCTTGGCGAGCGGCAGGCCATGATTAAGATCGTCCCATACCGATTCAGTGCAATACAGGTTCATTTTTTTGCGACCTTCGCGCAGCATCAACAAGCCGGTGATGTGGTCAATCTGAGCGTCCATCACCATCACAGCGGCGATGCCGGAATCACGAATCGCACGCGCTGGCTGCAGCGCAGGATTGGATCGAATCTGCTGCAAGATATCCGGCGACGCGTTAATCAGCACCCAATCCGTGCCATTCGATGACACCGCGATCGAGGATTGCGTTCGCGCTTTTGCATTGATGCTACCTTTTCGCAGGCCTGCACAATTCGGGCAGTTGCAATTCCATTGCGGGAAACCGCCGCCCGCTGCAGAGCCAAGTACCAGGATTTTCATGATTTTCAGGATATTGTTTTCATTGGTGCACCTAGGTCTTGTTGCGCATTTCTGTTGACTAGGCACACTGCTGGGGCGTCGCTCTCGATGAATTAAGACGGCACGAGCGCAAGTCAAAATCGTAATCGGTGCATAATCGACTGTGCTTGTGTGCCACGCCAAGCTTGAGTTTTCCCTTGCATTGTCAGCGTTTTCGCCGATCTTGATGCAAGCGCCGAGCGTTTATCTTTGACCGCGCAACCGTACCATTTTATCGCCGACCCCGTAAAAAAGAGCATGCCACCTACCGCCTTCGACCAGCAAATGCTCGACACCGGTGACGGACACCGCCTGTACCTTGCCCAATATGGCAAGGCCACCGCGCCGGCCGCCGTCGTGCTGCATGGCGGCCCAGGCAGTGGGACTTCACCGTCCGTGCTGGAGTGGTTCGACCTGAGCCGACAGCGTGTTGTTCTGTTTGATCAACGTGGCGCAGGTCAGTCGCAACCGCAGGGTGGACTCGTCAATAACGATAGTCAGCGGCTGGTCGCCGATATTGAATTGATTCGTACCCGGCTGGGTATTGAGCAGTGGATGGTGGTGGGTGGGTCGTGGGGCGCGACGCTGGCGCTGCTGTATGCCGCTGCGCATGCAGATCGCATCCGCGGGTTGGTATTGCGTGGCAGCTTTTTGGCGAGCGAGCGCGAGCTGCGTTGGTTTTTTCAATCGCTGCGTGCCATGGTGCCCGCGGCCTGGGCGCAGATGACTCATGGCTGGAGCGAGGCGCAGCAAACGGAAGTACTGCAAACGCTATCGCACGCGCTGCTCGGGAACGACGCTGCGGTAGCCAATGATGCCGCACGACGTTGGTCTGACTATGAGACGGCGCTCATGCGAGCGATGGATGGAAAACTGGATTCACCGGCGACATCCACAACACCAGATGCGCCAGTGTCAGCGCGCACCCTGAGTAAGTACCGTTTGCAGGCGCACTATTTATCGCAGCATTGTTTTTGCACCGAAGCCGATTTGCTAAAGGCGGCCGCGGCAATACGCGACAAGCCAATGGTGATTATTCACGGCACACACGACCTGATCTGTCCGCCGGAAAACGCCATGAAGTTGAAGTCAGCAAACCCGCAGGCGCGTCTGGTGTGGGTCGAGCGGGGCACCCATACCCCGGCGGATCCATCGATCGCTGCAGCATTGCAGCATGCCATTGCCGAGCTACGGCAGGCGGGCTAGAAGGGTTGGCAGTCCCCTGACCGCACATTGTTCCGTGCGGTCAGCGAAACGCCTGTCACAGTAGTTTAGAAGCCATACTTCAAGCCAACAGTCCAGGCACTCAGGTTGATCGGTAGCTTGTAGGCATTACCGAAATACTGATACTCGATGTTTGCCGCGATCTGTGGTGAGAACTTGTAATCGAGACCCAGCCCCGCCATCAAATTGGTGTTGGTTCCGGACTCTGCGCCAGATCCAAGTTCGCCCGCGCTGACACTGAGCTTGGTGTTGACCGCCGCCAAACCAACTTTGCTGTAGACACGCGTGGCCGTGTTGAGCGGCAAATTCGCGACTGCAGCGCCGTACAAGGCTTGTGAACGGGTGCTGAGATTGAGGCCGGGCACACCCTGCTTGAGATTGCCAAAATGGATATAGCCCACTTCATAGCCCCAGGTCGAGTCCAGCGCGGCCCCGTAGGCCAGTGAGAGCGCTCTCCCGGTTTCGGTGTCAGTCGCGGCTGAGTAACGGGACTGACCGAGACCGAGTTTAAGGTAAGCGCTATCGGCTAACGCAGGCCAAGGTGAGCATAGCGCCGCACCAAGCAGCGCAGCCATTAGGGGTTTTTTCATCTGAAATCCTTTTAAATAAAACACCGAAAATCATCGAGCTGCCGACGACTACGACACGCCGGCAGCTCGATATGATTTTATTTAAAGTTTTCAGACAGATAATTGCCGAGTTGTAAATCATTCACGCCGAAATTGGCGTGCCGCGCTACTAAACGCTGTCTCTAACTGGCACAGTCTCACCAGAGGTATTTGAGCCCGACAGTCCAGATATCGATATCTGAGCGCTCCCCCGCCACCTTGCTGGTGCGGTCGAAGTAGGTGTAATCGACATCAGCGGCCCAATTCGGCGTGAAGCGCCAACTAAGGCCAAGCCCGATCAAGGGACCAAAGCGATCATCATCGGTGTCGAAAGCAGTGCCACCCCTTACGCCACGGCG
>JAIXQV010000088.1 GCA_027485535.1 Oxalobacteraceae bacterium
ATCGCCATCACCAGATAGATCGAGAACAACTCGGCCACCGGCCATAGATGCACCGCTGCCGAACGCGCCAACCCAACAATCAGCGCACCAACTGCAGCACCGGGAATACTACCGAGGCCGCCAATAATCACGACTGCAAAAGAGATGATGATCACACCCACCGATACACCCGGCTGTACCGAGATCATCGGTGCGGTAAAGGCGCCGCCTAACGCGGCCAGAAAAATTCCCACTGAAAACGCCACGGTGTAAATGCGCGAGACATTCACGCCCATACTCGCTGCGATTTCTTCGTTATGAATAACCGCCAGCACCAATTTACCGAAGCGGGTGCGATTCAGACCCCACCACACACTCACGCCAACAATCACTGCCACCAGTACCAGCATGAAGTCATAACCAACATACGACAAGGTACCAATCTCGACCATGCCAAACAGCATGTAAGGGTCGGCGACATACAGCGGATTAACGCCCCAGATCTGCTTGGTGAGATCTTCCATGATGAGAAACAGGGCGAAGGTGACTAGGACCAGCAAGACCTCATCACGACCATAGAACATACGCAGCAGGCCACGTTCGCAGAGTGGCGCGACCAATGCCGCTACGACGACGGCTGCCAGTAGCATTGCCACAATCGAAAACGCTGGCGCGAGTTGCATGCTGGCGAACCAGCCAACCATGCTAGCGGCGGCGTAAGCACCGAGTGCATAAAAGCTGCCGTGCGCGACATTCAAAATTTTAAGAATGCCGAATACCAGTGTCAGCCCAAGCGCCACGATGAACAGCCATGACGCATAGGTCAGGCCATCTACCAAGATAGTGAGAAGCAGTGCCATCTAACGAAACCACACCACAGCGCGTGCCATCATTTGCACTTTGCTCCGGGAAAGCCCGCCTTGATCCAGTCTTCTGCCTTGATATTCGGTGGCGGATTCACACACTCGGCATCAAAGCGCTGTATATCTTTCATCACCATCATCCGCTTTTCAGCATCCCATTTGGTGATGCCGATCGCGGTAGGTTGTATCGCTTGATGTCCACCGCCGAGCGCCATCTTGATCCGGCCGCCGGGAGATTCCCACTCCAAGCCAGTCAGCGCTGCGGCGATCTGCTCGGTGGTCGGCTTCTTGCCGCGATTGGCTGCCATTGCTTTTTCAACTGCGAGCTTCAATCCCATCAAGCCTTGCGCCATACGATACGGCGCTTGCACCGGGTAGACGTTCCAGCGGCTTTGGTAAAGATTCCACCACCAGTCATTCAGCGCAGATTTAGGTGCCAACATGCCATAGGCACCACGCGCACCAAGCACTACACCCTCGGGCATTTTGTCCCCCAAAGGAATCAGCACATGATCAGCGGCTGTCAGCACCATCTGCGATTTCTTGAACATGCCACGCGGTGATGCCTGCAAGATCATCGCCTGTAAATCGCCACCCCACATGCTCGAGTGCGTGACATCTGCGGGCTGCGTCATTAATTGGGAGATCTCAGTACCGTATTGTCCTGCACCGAACTTGGGTCGTTGGTCAGCCTGTACCTTCGCATTGGGGTAAAGCACCGCCATCGAGAGCGTGAAGTCTTTGATCGAATCATGACCCCAGGCGTAATCCTGATTGATGAGGTTGATCGTCTCTACTTTGGTGTTGCGCGCCTTGAGATAGCGCGCAGCGGCAACGTTATCCATCGCGCCGTGGGAGGCGGTGCGAAAGACATACTGATAGCTGGCTTCTTCAAAAATACGCGGCGTACCGCAGTCATACAGCACCAGCAGTTTTTTCATCTCCTCTGCAACCGGTGCCACTGCCAAGCAATCACCCGAGCTGACGTAGCCGACGACTGCATCAACATTTTCTCGGTCGTATAAATTGCGCAATTCTTGAACCTGCTTGGTGGCGCCACCGTTTTCATCGACAAACACCGGCACGATCGTGATACCACCAAAGCCCGGCTTGTTATAAGGCGCAGGGGCTTTACCTTGGTTGAATGCCTCGATTAACACCTTCGCGCCATTCATCGCCGGCACGCCGAAACTATCTGCGGCCTGCCCAGATAAAAAGCTGACGATACCTATCCTGAATTCTTCTGCAGCTGCGGGGCTGATCTGAGCAAGACTTAAGCAGCTAGCGACTGCCAGTAAGCGAGAGGTTCGCAGGGCAGCTTGCATGACACGGGTTGATTTCATTGGCTTGTCTTAAATAGTGTTTTAAACAGCGTTGGCGGGTGGCGATCATCGCAGCACTAAATAGCGATTATCAGATGATCCATTTGGTGAAATTGCCGCGTCAACCGATATCGATGCTGCGCTGCCATAATCTTGAGAAGCTAAGCCTTAGCCACCGCCTGGTATTTGCGATACCTAGCGATTGTTAATGAATCGGCATTGCCTAAGGTCCGATCTCTTCGCGCAACGCTGCGAGACTGCGCTGCTCGGCTAATTGCGCTGATTCTGCATGATAGTGATCGCCAGCCGGGCGCGCGAATGCATGGTCTGCATTCGGATACACGTGCACCTCGATGTCCTCGTGCTTAGCAAGACCTTTGATAATTTTTTGTTGTGCCTCGGGCGGGCAGTATTGATCGAGTCCGGCGATGTGCACGACCAAGCGACATTCAATATCGTCTGCTTCGTCCAGGGTATCTTCAATACCGACACCGTAATACGCAATCGCGACATCGGCATCGGTCCGGCATGCCGATAAATACGCCAGCTTACCGCCCAGACAGAAACCCATGACGCCGACTTCACCGGTGCAACCAGGACGCGCACGCAAAGCGTCAATGGTCGCTTGCAGATCATCAACACCAAGGTCTTGGTCGAAGCCTTGGAAGAACTGAAATGCGCGCTGCCAATCTTCAGGC
>JAIXQV010000237.1 GCA_027485535.1 Oxalobacteraceae bacterium
CCATCCTGAAGGCGATCATGTGATTTTTGTTGGTGAAGTCGAGCGCTGCGCGTTTGAACGCAAGCCTGCGCTACTGTTTCATGACGGCCGCTTCAAAGCCTCACCCGTTTGATTAGGCAAGCTTAATCAGCCAAAGTTGAATAGGCCAGCCTTATAAGGCCAATTCAATAAGGCCATATTCATCAGGCCAGTAAACGCTCAAGCACACCTGCGGAATCAAAGGCAGCACGCTGCAAGCGGTCATTAATCCCCTGCCAAGCCGTCGTTTTTGGTGGTTGCTCGACCAGGATCAGGTCTGCACCCACCTGATCCAAGGCGCGTAACTGAGCGTACAAGGCTTGTGCATAGGCCTGCGGGTCAGATGGCATGCGCGTCGTCGTCAGGCTTTCTCTTTGCAAGCCTGATGTTTGCAAGCCTGCTGTTTGCAATACTTCGGTTTGCGATAATTCCGTTTGCAATACTTCCGTTTTCGCTACTTCTGTTTGCGATACTTCTGTTTGCGATACTTCTGTTTGCGATGCTTCTTTTTCAATCACCAGACTCAAGACCTGTCGTTGCTTTGCCTGTAGCGCCGCCATCGTATCGACTAATGCTTGGCGTTCTATCAGAGCCAGCGGTGTACGCGGTGCGTAGTGCGCATCTAAACTCCCCGAGACACGCGGGGCCGCATGATCGGTCGTCGACAGCGGACGCCCTAATACCTGCTCGACCTGCTGCACGCTGATCTGCCCCGGACGGAGCAGTACCGGTCCATGCGTGTCCAGACGCGTCAGGTCGATAATGGTGGACTCGATACCCACCTCACAGGGACCACCATCGAGCACAGCAGAAACTGGTCCAACACCGGGCTCACCCAATTCATCAATCACATGCTGCGCAGTCGTGGGACTGACCCGACCAAAGCGATTCGCCGACGGTGCCGCGATACCGCCTTGGCCTTCACGAAATAGTTTCAATAAAGCTTGCGCAACAGGATGGGATGGGCAACGCACACCAATCGAGTCTTGACCACCGGTGATGACATCATCGACACCTGGGGCACGTTTAAGTATCAGTGTGAGTGGCCCCGGCCAAAACGCCGCGATGAGTTGTTGGGCTACAGGCGGGATATCGATGGCCCAGTGCGACAGGTCAGCATCGCGCGCCACATGGACGATTAATGGATGATTGGAAGGCCGACCTTTGGCACTGAAAATCGCTGCGACCGCTACCGGATTGCTGGCATCGGCGGCCAAGCCATACACGGTTTCGGTGGGTATCGCGACAAGTTTGCCTTGTTCAAGCAAACGCGCGGCCTGAGCGATCGCGTCAGGACCGGCTGTCATCAAGAGGCAAGACCCAGCAGATCGCAAGCACTAGCGCAGTGCGCCTGGGCTTCAGCAAGCGTGCTCGCGACGAAAGTGACATGCCCCATCTTTCGACCACGACGCGGCGCGTCTTTGCCATACAGATGAAGATTGGCACCCGGTAGCGCGAGCAAAGATTCCCATGCCGGCTCACGTGGATGATCGTCGCCTGCCACAAACCACAGATCACCGAGTAGATTGAGCATGACGGCGGGGGAATGCTGACGGACATCGCCTAATGGCAACTTCGCCATGGCACGCGCCTGTTGCGCAAACTGACTCGTGACGCAGGCATCAATCGTGTAGTGACCACTGTTATGGGGTCGTGGTGCCATTTCATTGACCACCAGCGAGCCATCACTCAGCACAAAAAACTCAACGCACAGCACGCCAACATATTCCAGCTGCGCGATGATCTCAAGCGTAGCGGCCTGCGCGCGTTCGGCACATTCAGGCGTAACGTTTGGACTTGGTACGGTCGTAGTGAACAAGATGCCATCGCGGTGAATATTTTCTGCAATCGGATAAACCACAGCCTGACCATCTGCGCCACGCACAGCGAGTACTGATACTTCATAGGCCAGTGGCAGCATTTTCTCCAGTACGCAAGGCACTTGCTGCATCTGTGCAAACGCAGCGCCAACTTCTGCACGCGTACGAACTCGCGCCTGACCTTTACCGTCGTAACCCATGCGTGCGGTTTTCAAAATACCGGGGAACAGATCGTCCGGTAAGGCATCAATATCTGCCTGCGAGGTGATTGATCGATGCGGCGCAGGCATCACGCCCGAGCGTTGCGCACATTGTGCGAAGAAGGCTTTTTCTAGCATGCGGTCTTGTGCGACCGATACCGCTGTAGCAGCGGGTGCGACGAAAGCATGCTGCGCCAGCTGCGACAAACTCTGCGCAGGTACGTTTTCGAATTCGGTGGTGATAGCAACGCACTGCTGACCCAGCTCTACTAATGCCTCGGCGTCGGTGTAAGCCGCCACCAGCAAATGATCTGCCGCATGACCAGCCGGGCAATCCGCCATGGGCTCGAGCACCGCGACCTTGAATCCCATCGCCTGTGCTGCATGCACAAACATGCGGCCTAGCTGGCCGCCACCCATCACACCAAGCCAGGTCGAGGGATGTGCGGCCGGAACGAAACTGTCGCTCGGGTCGCTGTGGGTCATGTGGGTAACTTCATCGCCTGCGCAGCTTCCGTCTGCTGTCGACGATACTGCTGAAGTCGCTCGGAAAGCGCCGCATCATTGAGCGCGAGGATAGCTACAGCAGCCAGCGCGGCATTCGCTGCACCCGCCTCGCCAATGGCAAAAGTGGCGACGGGTATGCCTTTAGGCATCTGCACAATCGACAGTAGTGAATCTTCGCCACGCAAGTACTTGGATGGCACGGGCACACCGAGCACCGGTACGATGGTCTGCGCCGCGATCATGCCGGGTAAGTGCGCAGCACCGCCTGCACCGGCGATGATGGCGCGCAAGCCGCGCTCACTCGCTGATTTTGCATAAGTAAACATTTGATCCGGCATGCGATGCGCCGAGACCACCTGCGCCTCATGCGGAATATCGAATTCTTTCAAGATCGCCACCGCGTGCTGCATCACGTCCCAATCCGACGACGACCCCATTACTACGCCGATCAAGGGTTTGTTTTGTGTGCTCATCTCAATCCTTCAACTCATTACCGGTGAGTCGCTGCAATGCCTCACGGTACTTGGCACCGGTTTTTTCAATCACATCGGCGGGTAGCGTTGGCGCTGGAGCGGTCTTGTTCCAATCCTTCAGCGTCTCAAGATAGTCGCGCACAAACTGTTTATCGAAAGACGGCGGCGAGATGCCCTCGGCATATGAATCCGCGGGCCAGAAGCGCGATGAGTCTGCCGTGAGTACCTCATCCATCAGGTGTAGCTTGCCTTGCTCATCCAAGCCAAACTCGAACTTGGTATCGGCGATGATGATGCCACGCGTTGCCGCATAGTCGGCTGCAGTCTGATAGAGCTGTATGCTGACAGTACGGATGTGCTCCGCCAGATCTTTGCCAATGCGACTGACCATATCGTCGAAGCTGATGTTCTCATCATGCTCGCCCAGATCCGCTTTGGCCGCAGGTGTAAATATGGGCTGCGGTAGTTTCGCCGCGAGTTTAAGACCGGCGGGCAAGGGAATGCCACACACTGCACCGCTGCTTTGATAATCCTTCCAACCAGAACCGATCAGGTAGCCACGAACTACAGCCTCCACCAAGATCGGTTGTAGGCGTTTTGCGACTACGGCACGTCCGCGTACTTGCGATACTTCATCGCTGGCGACAACCGTCTCGGGTGCGACGCCAGTGAGGTGGTTGGGTACGATATGACCCAACTTGTCGAACCAGAAATCCGACATCTGATTCAGCACCTTGCCTTTACCCGGAATCGGCTCGTTCATCACCACATCAAAGGCGGACAGGCGGTCGGAGGTAACAATCAACAGCTTGTCATCACCGACCGCATAGTTGTCACGCACCTTGCCTCGCCCCAGTAGCGGCAGACTATTGATGCTTGATTCATAAAGACTGTTCATGACACTCATTCCTGATAATGCACTGGATCCCGACCTGCGCCGGGATGGCGTTTTATACGCCACCACATCTGAATAATAACCACGCTGGGCCCCGGACTGCACCGGAACGAGGTTTTAAAAAAGAGTCACCCCGGCGTAGGCCGGGGTCCAGAATATTTCACTCAGCGCGGTAGTGGATAATTACTTCACCAACTGCGCTAACTCACCCTTCTTGTAGCGCTCCGCAACTTTATCGAGCGAGACTGGCTTGATCTTGCCAGCCTGGCCTTCGCAGCCGAATGACACATAGCGCGCCTTGCACACCTGCTTTGCTGCTTCACGCGCTGGCTTCAAGTAATCACGCGGATCGAATTTCGATGGATTTTCAAACATGAAGCGGCGGATTGCGGCCGTCATCGCCAGACGGATATCAGTGTCGATATTAATTTTGCGCACACCATGCCGGATGCCTTCCTGAATCTCTTCAACTGGCACACCGTAGGTTTCTTTCATATCGCCGCCGAACTGACGAATCTCAGCCAACAACTCTTGCGGCACCGAAGACGAGCCGTGCATCACCAAGTGAGTATTCGGGATGCGCGTGTGAATTTCCTTGATACGGTCAATCGCCAGAATATCGCCGGTCGGTTTACGTGAGAATTTATACGCACCGTGCGAAGTACCAATTGCAATCGCCAGCGCATCACATTGGGTCTGACGAACAAAGTCCGCTGCCTGATCTACATCGGTTAGCAACTGCTCGCGGGTCATGGTGCCTTCTGCGCCATGACCATCCTCTTTGTCACCCATCATGGTTTCCAAGGAACCGAGCACACCGAGTTCTGCCTCAACCGTCACGCCAATCGCATGTGAAAACTCGACCACTTTCTTCGACACGTCGACGTTGTACTCATAGCTGGCGACGCTCTTGCCATCTTCCATCAGCGAGCCATCCATCATCACCGAGGTAAAACCGGACTTGATCGCCGCCATACAGACTGCGGGTGACTGACCATGGTCTTGATGCATCACCACCGGAATATGCGGATAGGCCTCGACTGCAGCTTCAATCAGATGACGCAGAAAAGCTTCACCCGCATATTTGCGCGCACCGGCCGAAGCTTGCATGATCACAGGCGCATTCACCTCATCTGCCGCCTGCATAATCGCAGTCACCTGCTCCAGATTGTTGACATTAAATGCGGGTAGCCCGTAGCCGTGTTCTGCGGCGTGATCGAGCAACTGGCGCATGGATACGAGAGCCATCAAATTCTCCTAAAATTTTTACCGATTTCCAATTTGCGTAATCTTCAATGCGTTGGTGCCGCCAACTTGTCCCATAGGCTCGCCCCAGGTCACGACAATCATGTCACCCGTGTCGACCAAGCCTTTTTCTAAGAGTGTTTTTTCTACCTCAGCGAGGACCGCATCACGATCGTTGGAGCTACTCGGTAGCTGCATCGGATACACATTACGAAACAATGAGGTCTTGCGCTGCGTGCCCAGATTCGGGGTCATGGCATAGATTGGAATATCGACATCATGCCGACTCATCCACAGTGCCGTCGAACCAGATTCGGTGAATGCAACAATGGCGCGCACCCGCAGATGATGTGCGGTGAATAGCGCACCATAAGCAATCGATTGATCAATCCGGGTGAAGGTGACGTTCATGAAATCGGTATCCAGCGAGCTGAGCTCGGACTTCTCAGCCTCGATACACACCGCCGCCATCGTCTCAACCGTCTCGATTGGATACTTGCCCGCTGCAGTCTCTGCTGAGGCCATCACCGCGTCGGTGCCATCTAGCACCGCATTGGCGACATCAGAGACCTCGGCGCGAGTCGGTACCGCATTCTGAATCATGGACTCCATCATCTGGGTCGCGGTAATCACCAACTTGTTGGAGGCGCGCGCCATGCGAATCATGCGCTTTTGCAGCGCTGGTACAGCCGCATTGCCCACCTCAACCGCGAGATCACCACGTGCCACCATGATGCCGTCAGAGGCATCGAGAATTTCTTGCAGATTAGGTATCGCCTCGGCGCGCTCGATCTTCGCAATCATGCGTGCGCGATGGCCATAGGGCTCGCCCGCGATGGTCGCCAGTTGCCGCGCCATCGCCATATCGGTCGCATTTTTTGGGAAAGACACCGCCACATAGTCCGCGCCTAAACGCATCGCGGTCTTGATGTCATCCATATCTTTCGCGGTCAGCGCTGGCGCCGACAGCCCGCCACC
>JAIXQV010000001.1 GCA_027485535.1 Oxalobacteraceae bacterium
AAGGTTATTTTTTGTTGTCGGCGTGAGCCAAATCGCTTTTGGGATTTGCCTCCGATGAAGTTCGATGCGAGCTATTTGCGCGAGCGCATCACCACCGTTAATGGACGCTACATTCACAACAACCCCGAGGTCTTTCTTGCCTTGGGACGTTTCTCGCCTGACGTAGTGATCGGTAACGGATTCAATCCCACCCATCTGTATGCTATGAGCTGGTGCGCGCTAACTCGTCGCGTGTATGTACCGATGACCGATGGCACTTTGCAGTCCGAGCGCAGCCTGAGCCGGGTTCATGTCGGTTTGAGGCGTTTGGCATACCGGCGTGCGCGATCGGTGATCGCTGCTAGCAATGGCGGCTTCGCCTTGTACCGGCAGTATGGCGTACCGCGTGCCGCGTGTTATCGCTCTTGCCTGTGTATTGACAACGACAGCTTCCGCACCGCTGAAGACAACGCGCCGGAAAAGGTTTTCGATTTTATCTTTTGTGGACGACTCGAGCCTGGCAAGCGACCAGCGTTCGCTATCGAGGTAGCGGCACGTTGTGCGGCATTATTGATGCGCAAAACGCGTTTACTAATGGTTGGCTCGGGCAGCCTGGAAGATTCATTACGCTTGCGGGCGCAAGCCCATGCTGCGAATGTTGAGGTTGTTTTTAACGGATTCGCCAAACAAGCTGATCTACCGGCCCTGTATCAGTCTGCAAAAGTATTTCTGTTCCCGACTGAAGCCGATGTCTGGGGTGTGGTGGCGAATGAAGCCTGCGCTGCGGGCTTGCCCGTCATTATCAGCCCACATGCAGGTGCGGCTGATGAGCTAGTGGTCGATCGACAGAACGGCTTTGTGCGTCAACTTGATCTGGAACAGTGGGCTGATTGTGCCGCGAGCTTGTTGTCCAATGACGTGGTGCGGCAGGCCTATGGGCAGCGCTCGCGTGTGATGGTTGAGCCCTACAACTTTGATCAATCAGCGCACGGCATTATTGAAGCAGTAAGAGCTGCAGTAGGCTCTTCCACCTCACGTCATCAGGCGGTGAGACGTCCGGTCTGATAATCCCGAACCGCCTGTTCGATTTCGGCCATGGTGTTCATAACGAACGGGCCGTATTGCGCGATGGGTTCATTCAGGGGGCGACCCGCCAGCACCAGAAAGCGTGCGCCCTGCTCTGCTGCTGTAAAGGCCGCGACATCTCCATCATTTAGCACAGCAGCGCTGTGCGTTGCCAGCGGTGTGTCTGCGCCTGCGAGCTTCAGTTCGCCCTCAAAGACATAGGCCATGGCATTCAGCCCACGCGTGATGCGTTGCGAAAAACTGGCGCCGGGCGGTAATTGCACGTCGATATACAGAGGCTCGGTCGACAAGCCAGCGATCGGGCCCGTGATTTTTACGTCATCGGTTTCCAACGTGCCTGCGATGATTTTTACCTGACCACCAGCGGGAAGCATATGCACCGGAATTTCTTCCGGCGGTATATCGCGGTAGCCGGCAGGCTTCATTTTTTCTTTGGCGGGTAGGTTAATCCACAGCTGAAAGCCGCGCATGCGGCCCTCCAGTTGCTGCGGCATCTCAGAGTGAATAATGCCGCGACCTGCGGTCATCCACTGTACGCCGCCGCTTTGCAGGTCACCCTGATTGCCCAGGTGATCCTCGTGCCGCATATGCCCGTCAAGAATGTAGGTCACCGTCTCAAAGCCTCGGTGCGGGTGAGCAGGAAAGCCAGCGATGTAATCGCCCGGGTTATCCGACGAGAATTCGTCCAGCATCAAAAAGGGATCCAGACGCACATCCCTGCCGCTACCCAAGCTGCGGCGCAGGCGTACACCAGCCCCATCGGACGTATTAATGGCGGGAATAACGCGGGCGAGTGTCCGCAAAACGACTTGATTGCTTGACATGGGCAAACCTCAAACTTGGGAAGATCGCATTGTACCGAGACGCAGCAGATTCAGCCGCTGTTAACATCTCGGCATCGCTTAACCAAGGTGTCAATACGATGAAGTATCCCGTGATGGATGGTGTGGTCGCGCCCGAGGGGCATCTTGAGGTACTGTCGCGCCAGGAAATTGCCAAGCTGCTCGACAACAGCCAAACCGGGCTGCACCCGCTATTCCGAAATTGCGCACTGGCGGTGCTGGCCTCGGCAGATTACATGGACGATGGCAAAGCCTTGATGACCGCGTATCCAGATTTTGATATTCGCATCATCCATCAAGAGCGTGGCATCAAGCTGGAGTTGGTTAACGCGCCGTCGAGTGCGTTTGTTGACGGGCGCATGATACGTGGCATGCGCGAGCATCTGTTTGCCGCACTAAGAGATGTTTTATTCACTAGTGCTGAGCTGGCGCTACACGACCAACGCGGCGAGCATGAGGGTGTGGCGCTGACGGATCTGGTGTTTCATACCCTGCGGAATGCCAATGTGCTGCAAACCGACCTGGCACCGAATCTGGTGGTGTGCTGGGGCGGTCATTCGATTTCGCGTACCGAGTACGAGTACACCAAACGCGTGGGCTACCAAATGGGTTTGCGTGAGCTGGATATCTGCACCGGCTGCGGACCGGGCGCGATGAAAGGTCCGATGAAAGGTGCCGCGATCGGACATGCCAAGCAGCGCATCGCTAATGGCCGCTATCTGGGCTTTACCGAACCAGGGATTATTGCTGCTGAATCACCCAACCCCATCGTCAATAATCTGGTGATCCTGCCTGATATTGAAAAACGATTAGAGGCATTCGTGCGCGCCGGGCATGTGGTGGTGGTCTTCCCCGGCGGGGTAGGGACTGCAGAAGAAATTCTTTATTTGTTAGGAATTTTGCTGCATCCGGAAAATCACGCTCTACCCTTCCCGCTCATTTTTACCGGCCCCGCAGAGTCGGCAGCCTATTTTCATCAGATTGATGAGTTCATTGGCGCAACGCTGGGTGCGCGAGCGCAGTCGTTGTATCAGGTAGTGATTGATGATCCTGAGCAGGTGGCGCGTTTGTGTCGTGATGGCACGCGCGCAGTACGCGAGTACCGCAAGCAGCAAAGCGATGCCTATTACTTTAACTGGCAGCTGAAAATCGATAGTGAGTTTCAGCGCCCTTTTACGCCCACGCATGCGGCCATGCGCGCGCTCAATCTTCACGGGCAACAGCCGCCGCATCAGCTGGCGGCGCAGTTACGACGGGCTTTCTCCGGCGTGGTGGCGGGCAATGTGAAGTTGCAAGGAATTCAGGAGATCGAGCGCCACGGCTTGTTCGAACTACACGGCGACCCCGAGATCATGGCGCAGATGGACAGGTTACTTAGCGCCTTCGTTGAACAATCGCGCATGAAGCTGCCAGGGACTCACTACAAGCCCTGCTACCGGATCGTCCACTAATGTGCAGTTTTACAAAAGGGTGAGATGGTTCTCTTCCAAATAACACCACTCACCCTCAGCCAACTCCAGCGAGGCCAAGCTGAGCTGGCCGATCGAGATACGCTGTAATGCAGCGCAATGATTACCCGCCGCGGCCAGCATGCGCTTGACTTGATGGTATTTCCCTTGCGCCAGCACGATCTCGAGCTGGTGCTCCGCCACCTGAACACACTCGATGGCAAAGAGCGGCTCGGGCTCATCATGGAGCTGCACGCCCTTGCGTAATGCGTCGATCAGCGTTGCGCTGATCGGCTCTGCCGTTGTCGCGAGATAGCGCTTAGGTACATGGTGCTTGGGTGATGACATCCGATGATTGAACGCGCCATCATCGGTGAGTAGCAGCAACCCTGTGGTGTCATGATCCAGCCGACCAATCGCCTGTACTTCACGCTCACGAAACTCGTCGGGCAGCAGCGTCATCACGCTCGGGTGATGACTGGGGCGACGTGAGCACTCGATGCCGCTTGGCTTATTCAGTGCGATATACACATGTTCGCGGTAAACCCAGGTTTCATCAAACAAGCTGAAGATGAGGCCGTCGGTCTCGAATTCAGCACGCTCGTCATCCACCACTACCTCGTCGATGATGACTTCACCCTGACGTATCAGCTGTCGGCAAAAACTGCGCGTACCAAAACCCTGCGATTGCAGGATGCGATCAAGGCTTCGTTTTGTCATCCAACAACCGCGCTAATGCTTTAAAGCCTTGCGCGCGTGCAAAATCCGCAGCGCTCATCTCAGCTTCATTTTTAAGGGTGGGGTCTGCGCCTTCATCGAGAAGCAGCTTGACGACCGCACTCTGCCCACTACGTGCCGCCATCATGAGCGGCGTGGTCTTGTTGGGTGATTCGGCATCAATAAAGGCCGACTCATCGAGTAGCCGTTGAATAATCGGAAGACTGCCCGAGGCCGCCGCGTAATGCAGCGCGGTCCAACCAGCACGGTTGATCTCGGCGCCCTTGTTGATCAAGGCCAAGGCTCGGGGCACATCCGGCAGGTAAGCGGCAACCATCAGCGCTGTATCGCCATTCAATGAGCGCGCATTCAGGTTAATGTCACGCGCCTCGAGCAAGGCAGAAAACACCTTGGAAGATTTGAGTCGAACAGAAAGTATCAGCGCGGTATCAAATCGTTCTGGCTCAACGGAATTAGGATCAAAGCCACGCGCCAATAGCGACTGTACGCGCTTGACATCATCAAGCCGGACCGACTCGAACCATTCGCTATAGGAATCTACTTTGGGTTGAACTAGCCGCTGAAACACAGAATCTGCATCCGCCAACACGACCGCTGCCAGCAGCTGACGTCGGCCGGGGTTTTGCGGTTCCTGCGTCATGCTCAATGCACCTGAAACAGCGAACGAAAATTCTGCGTGGTCGCCGCGGCCAGTGTATCGAGCGGCACACCCTTGAGGTCGGCAAGGTACTCGGCAACATGACGCACAAAGCCGGGCTCATTGGTCTTGCCACGCATCGGTACCGGTGCCAGATAAGGCGAATCGGTTTCAATCAGCATGCGCTCGAGTGGCACCGCGCGCGCAACCTCTTGCAGCGCCTTGGCGTTTTTGAAGGTCACTATGCCGGAGAAAGAGATATAAAAACCCATGGCCATCGCGGCCTCGGCCACCTGCAATGATTCAGTAAAGCAGTGCATCACGCCACCGACACCGCCATCACTGGTACCCGCGCCCTCTTCCTGCATGATGCGCAGGGTGTCATCGGATGCTGCACGCGTGTGAATAATGAGCGGCTTTTTGCTGGCACGCGAGGCGCGGATATGAACGCGAAAGCGCTCACGCTGCCATTCAAGATCACCACTCAGACGGTAGTAATCAAGGCCGGTTTCACCAATGGCGATAATGCGCGGGTGTGACGCCAGTTGCAGCAAGCCCTCGACACTGGGCTCTTCGGTATCTTCGTAATCGGGATGCACACCGGCAGATGCATATAGGTTTGGATGCGCCTCGGCCAGCGCCAATACGTTCGGGAATTCCGGCAGCGTCACCGAGACGCACAGCGCATGACTCACCTGATTGTCCTGCATCTTCTGCAAGATCTCGGGCAAGCGCTCCGATAGTTCCGGAAAATCAAGATGGCAATGAGAGTCGATGAACATGAACCGCGCGTTCCTGAAAACGCGCCATTGTAGTTCAGATTGTATGCGTCGGCCGCGATGAGCCCAGCGCGGTGCCGAGCAGTTCTTCAATTCTACGTTTGACGCGTATGCCGCTCTCGTCATCCGGAAATTGCACGCCGATACCCGCAGTATGGGTCGAGCCCTGTGGTGTGATCCAGGCGACTTTGCCTGCCACCGGGTAACGCGTTTCATCTTGCATTAGCGTGAGCAACAGAAACACCTCGTCACCCAACTGACAAGGCCGCGCACCCGGCACGAAGATACCGCCTTGCTGCAGGAAAGGCATATAGGCGGCGTACAGCCCTGCCCTATCTTTGATAGTCAGCGACATCACCGAGGGTCTGGACCATTGCAACGCTTGCTCACCACCCGGCTCTGTCATGCTGTGTTCCTTATCTGAATAATCCTGTGTACTCGAGCAGCATTTGCTCGATGAAAAGTCGCGCCGACAAGGGATGATCCGAGACGGCGCGGCGCATCGCTGCGTCGTGTACGGCTTGCTGCAAACGCTCGGCACTGACGCGCGCTGCCAACTGACCCAGCGCTTGTTGCTGATGCGGGAAGTAGCGTACCCGAGCACCCAGCTTCAGTGACAGTAAATCGTGTAACCAGCGTTGCTGCCACGCGACCAGGTCAGAGAGCGAGGCTTTTTGCAAGCGCTCTGCTACCACCAAAGGATTCATCGACTCTGGCCGCGCCAGTTGCGTCAGCCATTCTTCTTTTTCCGGCATCGCACCCTGCTGGGCGGCCGCTAGCGCAGCCAATGGCGCGCCACCATACTCGGCCAGCCAACGCTCGGCCTTTGGTATGCCCTGCTCAGCTAACCATGCGCCCGCGGCAGTGGCATCGGGTGGTGACAGAGCAATGCGGTGACAGCGCGACAAGATGGTCGGCAATAGTCGATCGATGCGATGCGTCACCAGCAGGAACAAGGTATTCGGCGGTGGTTCTTCCAGTGTTTTCAGCAGCGTGTTGGCAGCGGTGGTGTTCAGTGCTTCCGCCGGATACAGTAAGACCACGCGCAAACCAGCGCGATGGGTCGAGACATTCATGAAGGTCGCCAGCGCCCTCACCTGCTCGACCCGAATTTCTTTCGATGGTGTCTTGGTGGTTTTCTTGCCGGCGCTTTCTTCTGCCTCGGCGCCGTCTTCGATGTCTTCAGTTTCAAGTGCATCGGGTCGAACCCGCCTGTAGTCCGGATGCCCATACTGCGCAAACCAACCACAGGAGTCGCAGCGACCACAGGCATGGCCATTGGGCTCGATACGCTCGCACAGCAGCGATGCGGCCAGATGCTCGGCCAGCGCCACTTTTCCAATGCCAGATTCACCATGAAACAGCAGCGCATGCGGCAAGCGCTCACGCAGTTGCTGCAAGCGCTCCCAATCGGGCTGCTGCCACGGGTAGATAGGGTTAGCACTCATCGTCTTGTTATTCGCCGCACAAGGAATCCGCTACTTGCTGCAACTCATCAGCAATCGCGTCGATTGGTCGAGTTGCATCAATCACGCGAATGCGTTGCGGGAACTGCGCTGCGCGCTGCAAGTACACCTGCCTCACCCCGATGAAGAAGTCATCTTGCTCTTGCTCGAACTTGTCGAGATCACGGCTCTTTTGCAAACGCTCACGCGCCACCTCGAGTGGCACATCGAACAGCAGGGTAAGGTCGGGTTGTAAATCGCCATGCACCCATTGCTCGAGTTGCGTGAGCTTATCGAGCGACATACCACGACCGCCACCCTGATAGGCAAACGTCGCATCGGTAAAGCGATCCGAGATCACCCAATCACCACGTGCCAGCGCAGGCGCAATCACCTGCGCCAGATGCTCACGGCGTGCGGCGAACATCAGCAAGGCCTCGGTTTCGAGATGCATGGGTTCATGCAGCAGCAAGCTGCGGAGTTGCTCGCCCAGTTCGGTACCGCCGGGCTCGCGCGTCGTGATCACGGTTCTTCCATGCTGGCGCAAGCTGTCGGCGAAGGCGGCGATGTGGGTAGATTTACCCGCGCCATCGACACCTTCGAAGGTGATGAATTTCCCGGTTGTCATGGTGATGGCGGGCTTACTGCCCGCGCTGATATTTATTGACCGCGCGATTATGATCGTCGAGGTTATTGGAGAACTCGCTGCTACCGTCGCCGCGCGCAACGAAATAAAGCGCCTCGGTGGCTGCCGGATTCAGCGCCGCATTCAAGGCAGCACGCCCCGGCAAGGCAATCGGCGTCGGTGGCAAGCCAGGGCGCATGTAGGTGTTGTAGGGCGTATCAGTTTGCAGGTCAACTTTGCGTAAGTTGCCATCGAAGGTCGGGCCGATGCCATAAATCACGGTGGGATCGGTCTGCAGCAGCATGCCGCGCTTTAATCGATTCACAAATACCGCTGCTACCTTCTGGCGATCAGCCGCCGCTCCGGTCTCTTTCTCGACGATCGACGCCATGATCAAGGCGTCGTAGGGCTCCTTGAACGGTAACTGTGGCGCGCGCTTGGCCCATGCCTCGTCTAGCATTTTGAGCATGCGTTGGTGTGCTTGCTGCATCACCAACAGATCGCTGGTGCCACGGTCGAAGAAATACGTATCCGGGTAAAACAAACCCTCAGGAAAGCTGTAGCCCGGCGCGACTTTTTGCATAAGTGTCGGCACATCCATCTCGGCGCTGTCCTGACGCAAGTATTTTTGTCGGCTGATCTCGGCGCGCATTTGCGCAAAATTCCAGCCTTCGATAATCGTCAGCGACTCTTTGATGGTATTGCCGCGCGCCAGCGTATCCAGCAGCGACAGCGGTGTGGTTCCGCCCTCGACCCGGTAGCTACCCGCTTTAAGGCTGCGGGTACCCGAGCCGCGCGCTAGAACTTCCATCAGGAGGGGTGAGGCCGGCACGCCAGCCTGCTGCACTTGTCGCATCGCAGCACGAATACTGCTGCCTTGGGCAATATTGAACTCGATAGCGGCAGAATCAGCCGGCATCAGCGGGTCCCGCGCCCAATAAATGAAGCCAGCGGCAGCTGCCAGCACCAGAAGCGCCAACAGCGCGACGAGTTTTTTAATTACTGCCATTTCAATCCCCAGACCGGCCAACGCGTTTTCAAGCGCGCCTCTATAATTCGGCCTCAATGATAGTCGCGAAACCGAATTTACCGGAATTCATGTCAGCACCTGCTGGCTCTTGGTCGGATTTTCTCGTCAGCCTCGGCGCGACGCCGGCTACCGACAGCCCGGCCAGACTGCCTGACTTTGGCGCGCATCCCGAGGCCGGTAGCGGCTTTCTCTGTGCGCTGGGTCATCTCGGCGTGATCGAAGCCACTGGCGACGATGCCGCTGGATTTCTGCATAACCAACTGACCAACGACGTTCTCGGCCTGGACTTGAGCCATGCGGTGTTGGCGGGTTATTGCTCCCCCAAAGGACGACTGCTTGCCACTTGTCTGGTCTGGCGCAGCGGCACAAGTATTTTCCTGGCGCTGCCACGTGAACTGCTGCCAAGCATCCTGAAGCGGCTACAGTTGTTCGTGCTTCGCTCAAAAGTCAAGCTGCAAGACGCCAGCGAACAATACGTCATGCTCGGTGCTGCCAGCGCTAGTTTTGATGCCGTGCCCTCGGTGTGGGAATGCGTGACGGACGACAACGGCACCCTAATTCGCGTGCCCGATGCCGGCAAGCTGCAACGACTACTGTGGATCAGCGCTCCTGATCAAGCAAAGCATCAATGGCTGGCTTGGTCATCGCAACTACCTGTCACCTCCTCGACACTGTGGCGATGGAGCGAGATCATCGCCGGATTACCTCAGGTGGTCGAAGCCACGCGCGAGCAATTCGTACCGCAAATGATCAACTTCGAGTTGGTGGGTGGTGTGAATTTCAAGAAAGGCTGCTACCCGGGTCAGGAAGTCGTCGCGCGTAGTCAATACCTTGGCAAGACCAAGCGTCGCACCGTACTGGCGTTTTGCAATGACTCGACCGAACCGGCGGCATCCGCGGGCATGGAAGTGTTTTCATCTGCCGACCCGGCACAACCCTGCGGCATGGTCGTGAATGCCGAGGCAGGCCCTGATGGCCGCATGGCTTGCCTGGTCGAACTCAAGATGGAAGCGCTCTCTGCGAGCGTTCATCTGCGCTCGGTCAATGGACCCGTGCTGGAATTCGGCGAACTTCCCTACGCACTGAACGCTGAGACATGAGTGATATCTATGTCTACTATCGGGTGCGAATCGAATTGGCTGCGTTGATGTTGCCCCATGTGCGGGCAATGCAGGAAAGGCTGCGCGAAGCCTACGGCGTTGATGCGCTGCTAAAACGTCGCCCCGAAGAAAAAGACGGCGCCCAAACCTGGATGGAAATTTACCCTTCGGTACCAGACGATTTTCTTGGTGCTTTGGAGCAGGCGGCGATTAATGCGCATTTGCCGATAGACGGCGGGCGCCATATAGAAATTTTTGTGGATTTGCCCCAATGTGCCTGATTGTTTTTGCTTGGAAGCTGATACCGCAATGCCCGCTGGTGCTGGCCGCCAACCGTGACGAGTTTTTTTCTCGGCCGGCGCAGCCTGCTGATTGGTGGTCCGATCAACCTAATGTGTTTGCCGGGCGCGATCTGGAGGGTGGCGGCACATGGCTCGGGGTGAATCAGCAGGGACGCTTCGCAGCGCTGACCAATATTCGCAACGGCTACGAGCCATCGCGCGAGAAGCGCTCTCGCGGCGAGTTGGTCTCGAATTTTCTCAGTCAGGATATCTCTGCGCAGGCCTACCTTGAGCAGGTTCGCTCGAACGGTGAGCACTACAACGGCTTCAACCTGATTCTGGGCGATGAGCAAGCGATGTACTGGGTGTCGAATGGCAACGAGAGCGACTGGCAAGCGATTGAGCCCGGCATCTATGGCCTATCGAATGGCACATTGGATTCGCCCTGGCCGAAGGTAGTGCGTGCCAAAGCGCAATTTGCCAGCTTGCTGTGCCAAGGCGCGCCGGATGATGCTTATTTCGAGATGTTGTCGGATACGACGCGAGCTGCCGACAGCCGACTGCCCGACACCGGTGTCAGCCTTGAACTCGAGCGCATGCTATCGCCGATCTGTATCGAGTCCGAGCACTACGGCACGCGTGCGTCCAGCATTGTGCGTGTTCATGCCGGCGGCAAGGCCGAGCTTCGCGAGCGCGTGATCCGGTAAACGACGAAGGTCATCGTGCGCTACGGCTGCCTGCCCTCATAAACTTCTCGCTTCGTCGCCCGGATCATCTTTTTGGAATATTCCAAAAAGGATCTGCCATTCAGGCCAAAAATTTCATGGAACAAAATGCTGCCCGTTGTTACTCACGGGCCGACGGCCTTTTAGGCCGTGATTCGAGGTAATGGCTAGTCAGCGATCTGCTGATATCAGCCCGGCACCTCCTCCATTTACTCACCCTCGAGGAAGTACTTTTTCATGAACGCTTCAAATCTTGGCGTCCGGCTCGCCGGTTTCGTCTTTGTCGGTATTAGCTGCGCCCACGCAGATATCATCACTTCAATGGCCGAGCTAGAGGCTAATCCTCGCGCGGCCGCCTATTTCAAATCGCCGTCCACAACCGAAGCTATCGCGCAAATGGCGCTGGCCAAGGAAAGGAAATTCGGCATGCAGCCTGAATGCGGCGCTCACGAGGCGAAATTTGTGACGATGGATGTTCTGTCACCGATAGAGTTCCCGGCAGAACAAGAGCATCCCACTAAGGGCCGTTGGCAGGCCATCATTGAGTTGCATCGGTGCGGGCAACGTCGCGCCTACTCTGCCATCATCGGCGCTACTGATCGAGCGGCGCCGAAACCGAAATTTGTTTCTGCGGGGCTATCTCTCGCGAATGAACGCTTGATCATCGACGCCGTTGGCTCTGCTTTATTTGCAGTCGTGTTAAGAGACCCTGAGACATCGAAGTGCAAGGACATTGAGTTCTTCAATCTCGCTGTCACCGAACCGCCAACTCTTTCCCGATCACGAACAGGCCTTACCGCTGGAAAATGGAAGGAGAACTGGACCTTCTGGGTCTGCGGAAAACTTCATTCTGTCGAAATGCGCTTCGAACCAGATAAAAACGGCAATGGGATCCGGTTCTTCGTTGATGCCGGCACTCTGGCCAAGCAGCCCTAAATGGGCAGCATGGCACGTCTCATACAGCCAAAATCATCTGTCGGTGAGGAATGCCCGCCTCCATAAACTCCTCGCCGAGCAGTTCAAACCCATAGCGCATATAAAAGCCAACCGCATGCGTCTGCGCATGCAGTACCAGCTTGCTGTAGCCCAGCCGCTTCGCTTCATCAAGCAACGCGCGTAGCACCTGAGCGCCTATGCCCTGACCGCGCGCCGATTTGCGCACCGCCATACGGCCGATATGGCCATCGGGCAGCAAACGACCCGTTGCGATGACCTGACCTGCTTCGTCATACGCGACCGCATGGGTACTCACCTCATCGGCCTCATCCCATTCGAGCTCACTGGGCACGCCCTGCTCGACAACGAAGACTTCAACGCGCAGTGATTGCGCGTGATCGCGCAAGCTGTCCCAATCACCGGTGACGATATTCAGCTTCATTCCAAATGCCTCTGACAAAACATCGCTAGCGTGCTGCCGAATTTTTTTCCATCGCCATCAAACGCTCACGCCAGGCATCCGGCACCGGTACACTCTTGCGAATACGACTGTCGGCGTACACATACATCATCTCGCCCGAGACCAGCAGCTGATCGCCCTGATAAATCTCGAGGATGAAACGCATTGAGCTACGGCCGATCTCGGCGCAGCGCACACCAATATCGAGCATGTCATCGAAGCGGGCAGGGGCGTGGTACTCCACACTTGCTTTGCGCGCGAACATTTCCAGACCGGCCTCGCTCTGCGCGATTACGTCCGGCAAGGCAGTGGTGCGCCAGTACTCGGTGAAGGCAACGTCGAAGTAATTCAAGTAATTGCCGTTGAAGACAATCGCCTGCATATCTACTTCCGACCAACGTACCCGCAGCTGATGAAAAAAACTAAAATCCTCACGCGCCATGCATTGATCCTTTAGTCTTCGCGTAAACCTGCACGCCACTGATCACGCAGCTTGGGCGCTTGTTCATAGGGGTCGCTCGGGTTGCGCACTTGAAGAATATCTTGCATACGGCGTTCAACATTACCGAGTGCTTGCGGATGCGAGTAAATATAGAACTGACGCGCACGGATCGCATCAAACGTCATCTGCGCAACCTCTGCTGCGCTCACCTTGCCAGAGGTGACCGCTTTTTCCAGCATGGCTTGCGACAGCTGCTGGCTACGAGTTGCCGGTTCTGCCGGCCTGGCATCTAACGGTCTTACGCTTTCGGATTGGCTGATCCCGGTCGGCACAAAATAAGGGCATAGCACCGACACCCCAAGGCTCGACTCAATCAGGCTGAGGTCGTGATACAGCGTCTCGGTCAGGGCGACCACAGCGTGCTTGGAGACGTTATAAACCCCCATGGCAGGTGGTGTCAGCAGACCCGCCATCGAGGCAGTGTTGACGATATGCCCTTGAAACGTCGGGTCCGCTTTCTCGCTGGCCAGCATGATGGGCGTAAATACCCGCACGCCATGAATCACACCCCACAAGTTCACACCGAGTACCCACTCCCAATCGTGCTGGGTACTCTCCCAGATCAAGCCACCCGAGCCAACCCCCGCGTTATTGAACACCAGATGAATTGCACCAAAACGCGAAAGTGCCGCCTGCGCCAGCGACTCGACCTCATCGCCATGGCGTACATCGCAGACCTGGCTCATTACCTCGGCGCCGAGTGAAATCGCGCTCGCCTCGGTTTGTTTGAGTGCATCTTGCTGCACGTCTGCAAGCACCAAGCGCATACCCAGCTTTGCGCCCAGCAGTGCAAACTCGCGCCCCAGCCCACTACCAGCGCCGGTGATGACAGCCGTTTTTTCGGCGAAGGATTGCATGCCAGCGGTCAGACCAGCTTCACCAGCTGCTTGCCAATATTTTTTCCGCGCAGCATACCGATGAAAGCTTCCGGTGCAGCAGCCAGTCCCTCGGCGATGGTCTCGCGGTAGTTCAGTTTTTTTGCAGCGACTAATTGCCCTATCTCGGAAAGCCCTTGTGGCCACAATTCGAGATGCTCGGAAATGATGAAACCCTGCACCATTAAGCGCATCGACAGCACCTTGTGCAAAGAATGCACCGGCATTGGCTGACCATCGTAGCCGGAGATCATGCCGCACAAAGCGACCCGACCAAAGGGGTTCATCTGATTCAGGGCTGCATCCATCACCACGCCACCCACGTTCTCGAACAAACCATCAATGCCATCGGGTGCAGCGGCTTTGATGTCGCCGAACAGGTTACCGGCCTTGTAGTCGATGCAGGCATCGAAGCCAAAGCTATCGACAACGAGCTGACACTTCGCCTTACCACCCGCGATACCAATCACGCGGCAACCTTGCAGCTTGGCGAGCTGGCCAACCACACTCCCCACAGCGCCGCTCGCGGCAGACACTGCGATGGTTTGCCCGGCCTTGGGCTGCAGAATCTGATTCAGTCCGTACCATGCAGTCATGCCCGGCATACCGACGATACCGAGATAGGCGGATAAGGGAATCTGACTGCTGTCGACCTTCTTCAGCATGCTGCCATCGGAGACAGCCATCTCGCTCCAGCCCAGCATCCCAACCACCTTATCGCCAGCCGCAAATTTCGGGTGCTTGGAGGCGATCACCTCGCCCGCGGTACCACCGATCATCACCTCATCAATGGCTTGCGGCGCGGCGTAGCTCTTGATGTCTTCAATGCGCATTCGCATGTAGGGGTCAAGCGAGAGGTAATGATTACGGACCAGAAGCTGGCCGTCGCCGATTTCTGGCACTGGTACAGTTTCGAGTCTGAAGTCGGTAGGCGCTACGCCCCCTTGAGGACGTGCGGCGAGAACAATGCGCTGATAGGTTTGCATATGAGGTGTTTTCCTAGGCGACGTGATAATCCATGCACTGCCGCTCAGACCGGACGGCAGCAACGAAGGGCTTGAGTGCGACATGCTGCGGGTGGTTTTGATAGGCATCGAGCGCCGCTGCAGATTCAAACACCGAATACAGAACGACGTCATAGGTGCATTCATAGCCTGGCTCGGCCAGCGCAACCTCGAAGGCCAGCGTGCCGGGAACAATATTCGCGCACGCGTCTAATAAAGATTTTAGTTTGGCCGCATTGGTCGACTTGTCTGCGCCCTCGGCATGCTCTTTTAACTGCCACATCACGATATGCTTGATCATCTTCCGTTCCGCTTAACCAACCACGATAGATACTCTGCTAACCATCACCCAAAGCTCTGCGATTAGCCACCGCCATGGCGACCTGTATCGCCATCCTTGAGGGCGGTCGAGGATAGCACAGGGGCTTTTCTGCGAAACTGCGAGCCGACCCTGCGAAGTCGGCGTAAGGTTTTGTAAGTTTGAAGAAAGCGAACTGTAAGTTTTCAAACCTACACTCGCCCGCAATGCTCCGGAAATCCGTTGCAATCATATAAATATAGGGAGACACCATGGCCACAGATCAGGCAACTGACCACGTGATCACGCCAGAAGAGCGAAAGGTCATTTTCGCCTCATCGCTGGGCACGGTATTCGAGTGGTACGACTTCTACTTGTACGGCTCGCTCGCAGCCATTATCGCCAAGCAGTTTTTTGCTGGCACCGACCCGAATACCGCATTCATTTTCGCTTTGCTCGCATTCGCGGCAGGCTTCTTGGTGCGTCCATTCGGTGCGATCGTATTCGGTCGACTGGGTGACATGGTGGGTCGTAAATACACCTTCCTTGTCACGATTCTGCTGATGGGTGTCTCGACGTTCATTGTGGGTCTGTTGCCCAATTACGCGAGCATCGGTATTGCCGCGCCGATTATCTTAATCACGCTGCGGATTTTGCAAGGCTTGGCCCTCGGCGGTGAGTACGGCGGCGCTGCGACCTATGTGGCAGAGCATGCACCGGATCACAAGCGTGGTGCGTTTACTGCCTGGATTCAAACCACTGCAACGCTAGGTCTGTTCCTGTCGCTGCTCGTGATTCTCGGCACCCGTACCGCCATCGGTGAAGAGCAATTTGCCGAGTGGGGCTGGCGCATTCCTTTCCTGGTATCGGTCTTCCTGCTAGGTATCTCGGTCTGGATCCGTCTCTCGATGAATGAATCGCCGGCATTCCAACGCATGAAGGAAGAAGGCAAGGTCTCCAAGGCCCCGATTTCTGAGGCTTTCGGGCAGTGGAAAAACCTGAAGATCGTGCTTCTCGCGCTGGTTGGTCTGACAGCCGGTCAGGCGGTGGTTTGGTATACCGGTCAGTTCTATGCGCTGTTCTTCCTGACGCAGACGCTGAAGGTCGATGGTCCAACCGCCAATATCCTGATCGCTGCCTCGCTGCTGATCGGTACGCCTTTCTTCATCGTGTTCGGATCTTGGTCCGACAAGATCGGTCGTAAGAAAATCATCATGGCTGGCTGTCTGCTGGCGGCCCTCACTTACTTCCCACTGTTCAAGGCGCTCACACACTACGCCAACCCAGGGCTTGAGGCGGCACAAACGAATGCGCCAGTGGTGGTGGTGGCTGATCCGGCAGAGTGTCAGTTCCAGTTCAACCCAACCGGTACCAAGAAATTCACGTCATCCTGCGATATTGCGAAAGCAAAGCTGGCGGCTGCTTCGGTTAACTATAAAAACGAGGTTGCACCTGCAGGCACGACAGCGGTGATCAAGGTTGGCGATAAAGAGCTGACTTCGTACAGCGCGGTGGGTCTGCCGAAAGAAGAAGCTGCCGCCAAAGACAAACAGTTCACCGAACAACTGAAAGCGCTGATTGGTGAGGCGGGTTATCCAGCTAAAGCCGATCCGGCTCAGCTTAACAAGCCTATGGTGTTGGTCATCCTCGTGATTCTGGTGCTGTACGTGACCATGGTCTACGGCCCGATCGCCGCCATGTTGGTCGAGATGTTCCCGACCCGTATCCGTTACACCTCGATGTCGCTGCCCTACCACATCGGTAACGGCTGGTTCGGTGGATTGTTGCCGACGACCGCGTTTGCGTTGGTCGCCTACCAGGGCGATATCTACTACGGCTTGTGGTACCCGATCGTGATTGCGCTGTTCACCTTCGTGATTGGTACCTTGTTTGTGCGTGAAACCAAAGACAACGATATCCACGCACACGACTAAGCTAGATCAACCTTATCAAGCCGCCGGTTCGCCGGCGGTTTTTTTTGCCTGCCGCTTCCGCGTTTTGCGTGCTGCTTTCGCGCGCCGATGATGGGTATTGGGCCCCTTTTTTGTCGCCCGCTTTGTACGAGCGCTGCATCATTCATTCTTTGCTTACCCTGCCAAGGGCGATTGAATCCGTTGTATTCGCGTGACAGATTTGCGCGAAACAAGCGCCAACCGTCCCTTTACGTTTTGTATATGCCGTCCACCCCCCTATCCGCGGGGAACTAATTAACTTACAGTCTCGCCAATCCGAAGTTAGCGTTTTACTAACGCATCTCAAGTCGGTGGAACTAACGCCGCATCATGGATTGGGGCTGCCATGGATATCGAATGGCTGGAAGACTTTTTGGTGTTGTCCGATATGTCGAGCTTCACCCGGGCGGCTCAGGCGCGGAATGTCACGCAATCTGCGTTCAGCCGTCGCATCCGCTCATTGGAAGACTGGATCGGTATTTCGCTCGTTGACCGTGACACCGTACCACCGCGGTTGACCATGGCAGGTCATTTGTTTCGCGATGCAGCGCGCGAGATGGTGCGTCAACTGCAAGACACACGGGTCGCACTCGGGCATCGAAGCAAAGTGTTCTCCGGAATCAAGCTATTTGTCGCGCAGTCGCTGGTCCAGCAAACCCTGCCTGAATGGATACAGCAAATCAACGAGCGTATCAGCGGCCTCAAGTTCGATATCCACGCGGGCGAGACCTATGAAGGTGTGGTCGCTTTGGGTAATGGCCGTTGTGATCTTCTGATGGCCTACCACAGCCCCATCGTGCCGATGTCGATTGACGAAAAAATGGCACCATCCGTCACAATCGGTCAGGATCGTTTGGTACCGGTCAGCTTGGCAGATGAATTCGGTTCACCAATCCATCGACTGAGCGAATCCAAGCTGAGACATCTGCCACTGCTGTCCTACCCGCCCGAGACTTTTTTCGGCCGCATCTGCAACGGACTCATCCGCTTCCGTCCAAGCGATCCGAACTTCAATGTCATCGTACAAACTGCAAACGCGCGCGTGCTCCAAACGCTTGCGCACGCTGGTCTGGGTATCGCTTGGTTACCCGAGCGTTGCATCACTCAAGATATTTCGGCAGGCAGACTGGCACTGGCGGGCGATGACGAATGGAGCGCAAAAGTCGATATACGCCTCTACGCCACGCATGAGCGCGCCCGTCTTCTGAACGGCAATCTATGGGACAACATCCGAGACATGAAAAATGAACCACTTGCCGTGCGCTAGAAAAACCCATTGAACCTAATCAATCAACACCCTAGCCCGGCTTCTAAGGAAAGCAAGTGCCTATGAAAATCGCACTCAGAGTGATGGGAGACGGCCTATTCAGCCGACTGACCAAAGAGATTGCCGCGCAAGACTCGGCGTTTCCACGGCGCCTAGGGAACACACAATTGGTCAGTTGGCAGCTGGAGCGATTGGAGCCTCCATTCCGCTTTGACTACCTTGATACCGGACTCAATCAGGCGGCAGTTGCGCTAGTAGAGATTCATGATGCTGCACAAATCGAGATGATCTGGGATTTTGGTCGCCTCGAGTATCCCAGTCTATGTCACCGATCAGACTCCGACCTACCGCCAGTGCCGCTGATATTGGTGTTTGATGACCACCCGAGCGCACCAAGTGCCCTCGATATACCAAAGCTAGTGAGCGACTGGGTATGCGGCAAAGATGCCATGAATGAGGTGGCACGACGCGTCGTCACTGCGCTGCGACGTCAAAATAGTTTGCTCGATGAGCTAGGCCTTGGTCTGCTGACCTTAAACATGGAATTGCGGCGGCTCGTTTATCTGGGTGACGTCATCCAGCTTTCCCCCGCCGAACTACCACTGGCTGAATTATTCCTCACGCATATGGGTAGTGTGGTGCCGCTGGATGACATCCTGCTGATGTTCAAGCTTGCTGGTCGCGCGAGCACCGGTAGCAATATGCGGGTCACGATTTTCCAGCTTCGATTCAAAATAGAACTAGTCTCGCGTAACCAGCTCACGATCACGTGTACCTACAGCGAGGGCTATGCATTAAGGCCTGGTAAAGGTCCGCCTCGAGCGCCGGAACACCTCGAGGCACGCCAAACCATGGCGCCCTACCACGCCTGAGCGCGTGCTCGAGATTGACGCCGCCGGCGAGTCTGGCGGCGCTGTGGGATCATTGGGAAAACTATCTTCTGAACCGGCGTGCTATCTGTCCCCGTGCTCGATGGGCAGGCCGGTGTAACCTAATGATTTGAGTCGCAATGATTGAATTACGCAAGAATGAACACCGCGGTGTCGCTAACCTAGGTTGGCTCTACTCCCGTCACAGTTTTTCATTTGGCGACTACTACGACCCGCAGCATGTAGGGTTCGGACCGCTACTCGTGATCAACGAAGACCAGGTACACCCGGGGCGCGGGTTTGGTACCCATGGTCATCGCAACATGGAAATCATCTCCTACGTGCTGTCAGGTGAGCTAACGCACAAAGACAGCATGGGCAACGGCTCCGTGATTCGCCCCGGCGACGTGCAGCGCATGAGTGCCGGCACTGGAGTCACCCACAGCGAATTCAACCCATCGCAAACGGACCTCGTTCATTTTTTACAGATCTGGATCGCGCCCTCGCGACAAGGAGTCGCACCAAGCTACGAGCAATTGCATATCGACAGCGCCGCCAAACGTGGCGTTTTGCGTGTCATCGCGTCATCTGACGGTCGTGATGGCTCGGTGCGACTGCATCAGGACGCGCTGATCTACGCCAGCGTGCTGTCGCATGAAGACCCCATCGAGTTCGCGCTGCACCCCGACCGGCGCGCTTATGTGCATGTTGCGCGCGGAGCAGTAAGCGTGAACGGTATCCCCTTGGCAGACGGCGATGCCTTGAAAATTTCACAGGAAAATCAGCTGATCTTTGATCAGGCAAAAGACGCCGAGATACTCCTGTTCGATTTACCCTGAAAGCCGCTTGCCCTCGGGCCGACAGGTGTTCGATGGCAGGATTACTGAGCGACGAGGTACCAAGCGCCCGCCAACGCCGCGCGGTGGCATAATCGTGGGTGACGTCCGGCATGCGGCGGTCGCGAGGGTTCGCGACGCCGCATTTGCATTTAAGCGCCGGCTTGCAGGAACCCCTAAATGTCTCAAAGTACCACCCGCTCCGACCACGCGAGTCTGACCCACATGGCCAGCTGTGCGATGCCAACGCCTTGGGCAAGCTTCACCTTGCACGTGTTTCTAGAAGCAGGCACCGGCAAAGAACATCTCGCAATGACCTTAGGCGATGTTAGTAATGGCGAGCCCGTACTGGCCAGGCTGCACTCCGAATGCCTGACGGGCGATACCCTATTCAGCCAGCGCTGTGACTGCGGCGCCCAGTTGGAAGGCGCTCTACAGCGCATCGCCGAAGAAGGGCGCGGCATCCTGCTCTATTTGCGTCAGGAAGGACGCGGCATTGGTCTCGTGAATAAAATCCGCGCTTACGCGCTGCAAGAACAAGGTGCGGATACGGTGGAAGCCAATCATCAGCTCGGTTTTGCCGACGACTTGCGTAACTACGATGTATGCGCACCGATTTTTCAGTACTTCGGTATCAGCTCATTGCGCCTTATGACCAACAACCCCCGCAAGCTCGAAGCCTTGAAAGCGCTTGAGATCAGCGCCGAGCGAGTAGCGCATATCGCCGCCAGCACCGATCAAAACCAGCGCTATCTTCAGACCAAAGCAAAGAAACTCGGCCATCTGTTTACGCCAGTGCGCGCGGGCAGCGACGAATAACCCTGAAGTTTCCCTTCCTGCCTTGCGCAGATGCAGGTCTGGCCAAATCATTGATTTTTGTCATGTATTGGTTTGTTATTGCTCAAATGACAAAAGCCATAAGCGCGTAGTCTTGGCGGTGAGGGCTACGACTTAATCTCCTCGTTTCCGCCTAATTCCCTCTTAGGTTTTGCTCTCCCCCGGAGAGCATTTTTTTACCTAGTCGAAAATTCTCTGGCCGCGTGCCAAAATACGGCCCGGAAACACCATGAGTTTCAATAAAAAAACTAAGGTAAACAGGAGAGCACAATGCCAGTCGTAAAAAATACCCTTCGCGTGACCCTGCTGTCAGCCGCCCTATTGCTGAGCGGCCACGCATCTGCGCAAAACGTCTCAGGTGAAGAGCTGTACAAGCAGCAATGCGCCGCATGTCACGCCATTCAGAAAGACGCCCCGCCAGGCATGGGGCCGAATTTGAACGGTGTCGTCGGCCGACCTGCCGGCGCTATCGCTGGCTTTGCGCACTCGAAAGAGTTCAAAACCGCGCTGAAGGGTAAATCCTGGAGCCCTGAGCTGCTAGACAAGTGGCTCGAGAACCCACAAAAAGTTGCTAAGGGCACCTACATGATGTACCAGCAAGCTGACCCAGCAGTACGCGCCGCCATCATAGATTACTTAAAGAACGTCAAGTAAGATACTGATATTAAACAAAATAGAAGCGTGAGCTTGTGCAAGCTCACGCAGTTTCTGAGCTGCTAGCCCGCTAGTTCAGTCACCCGGCGCGATAACGCGCGCCGCAAGGAATTTCATGCCCTCCCCGCTGCTATTCACCCCAATATCACTTGGCCCGGTCACGCTCGCCAATCGAATCATGGTGTCGCCGATGTGCCAGTACTCGGGTCACGACGGCAATGCCAATGGCTGGCACCTGGCGCACCTTGGTTCTCTGGCGCTATCTGGCGCAGGCTTGCTGACGATCGAGGCCTCTGCGGTCAGCCCGGATGGGAGAATCACGCCCGGCTGCCTTGGCCTGTACAACGATGAGAATGAGCGTTCGCTAAAGACCGTGGTGGACATGTTGCGTGAGGCAAGCCCCTCGAAGTTGATGCTGCAGATCGGGCACGCCGGACGCAAGGCCTCGAGTGCTCGTCCATGGGAAGGTGGCGCCCTGCTCTCCAGCGCCGAAGGCGGTTGGGAAACCATCGCGCCATCGGCGCTGCCGCACAAGCCGGACGAAGCACCGCCACGCGCCATGAGTCGCGATGACATTCAGCGGGTAATCAATGATTTTGCAGAGACGGCAAAGCGTGCGCGTCGCCTCGGCTTTGACGCGATCGAACTGCACGCGGCGCATGGCTACTTGCTGCATGAGTTTCTGTCGCCGTTGGCCAACCATCGTGATGATGAATACGGCGGCTCCATTGAAAACCGCATGCGTCTCTTGCTCCAGATTTACGAGGTGGTGCGCGCTGAGCTAGGGCCAGATATCGCGCTGGGCGTCAGGGTCACCGGCAGTGACTGGGTGGAGGACGGCTGGAATGTCGATGATTGCGTCACGCTATGCCAGCGCTTGGAGGCGGTTGGCGCCGACTTCGTCGATGTGTCTTCCGGTGGCGTTTCGCCCTTACAAAAGATCAGTATTGGCCCCGGTTACCAAGTGGCGTTTGCCGAGCGAGTTAAACAAGCGGTCAAGATGCCCGTGATCACAGTCGGCATGATCACCGAGCCACGGCAAGCGGAAGACATTCTGCAAGCTGGCCAGGCAGACATGGTTGCGTTAGCGCGCGCTTTCATTTCCGACCCGCGCTGGCCTTGGCATGCCGCCGCTGCCCTTGGGGGCAGAATCGAGGGGCATCCCCAGTATTTCCGCTGCATGCCGTCAAAAATGCCCAAAATCTTTGGCGATACCATCACCAACCAGCGCTAGTGGCCAAACCCATGTCCAGATGTGGGTTTGACAAGCAAAAAATTTTCAAAACGCGTCGAAAAAGTTTTCACCGAGTCGTGGTCGAATCAGTCAGATTGATCCAGCAAACGCATGGACAATGTTTCTACGGTTCAATATGATGTTCGATTCGCATTTAAAACGCTGATACAAGCGGAGGAGATCCCCCATGTGGTCACAAGTGTATGACCCGTTTAACAATGTCTGGCTGTCCACCATGGCAGCAGCAATTCCTGTCGTGGTGATGCTGGCCGCGCTGGCCTTCTTCCATATCAAAGCGCACATCGCTGCGATCATGGGCTTGGTGTCGGCGTTAGTCGTCGCGATCGTCGGCTTCACAATGCCCGCAGATGTTGCGATTTCCTCCGCGCTCTACGGCGCGGCATATGGCCTGTTCCCGATTGGCTGGATCATTCTCAACGTGATCTTTTTGTACCAGCTGACTGATCGCAAAGGACAGTTCAAGATTCTGCGCGAGAGCATCGCCGGTATCTCAGGAGATCGTCGCTTGCAGCTGCTACTGATTGCGTTCTCGTTCGGTGCGTTCTTTGAAGGCGCTGGCGGCTTTGGCACACCCGTGGCAGTGACCGGTGCCATGCTGATTGGCCTTGGTTTCGCGCCGTTGGCGGCTTCAGGCTTGTCATTGATCGCGAATACCGCGCCAGTGGCGTATGGCGCACTCGGCACGCCGATCATTGCGCTGGCTGCAGTAACCGGCCTCGACATGCTGCAACTGTCTGCGATGGTAGGTCGCCAGTTGCCCTTGTTCTCGCTGATCGTTCCGTTCTGGTTGGTGTGGGCATTCTGCGGCTTCCGCGGCATGTTGGCGGTGTGGCCAGCGATTCTGGTCGGTGGCGCTGCCTTCGCGATTCCGCAATACTTCATTTCCAACTTCCACGGTCCGTGGTTGGTGGACGTTGGCGCAGCGGTTAGCTCCATGGTTTGCCTGACCTTGTTCCTGAAAGTGTGGCGCCCCAAAGAAATCATGACCTCGCCTTCAGGCAAGTTCGAGGGCGCCGATGAACAGGCACCCGTAAGCCTGGGGCACGGTTACTCGCGCAAAGAAGTCATGAATGCCTGGACACCGTGGTTGGTTCTGTCGGTGATCGTGCTGCTGTGGGGCATCCCAGAGTGGAAAAAAGCACTCGACGGTATCTCGATCATCAAGATCGAATGGTCCCACTTGCACAACCTCATCCAAAAGATGCCGCCGGTTGCACCAACACCGAAGATCGAAGAAGCGATCTTCAAACTCAACTGGCTGTCGGCGACCGGTACCGGTATCTTCATCGCGTCGGTCATCTCTGCATTCCTGATGGGTTATCGCGTGCGTGAGATGCTTGCGGTGTATTGGGACACGCTGAAGCTGCTGAAGTACTCGCTGATCACCATCGCTGCCATGCTTGCGCTCGGCTACTGCACCCGCTACTCGGGTGTGGATTCCACGCTCGGCTTGGCGTTTGCCAACACCGGCGTTTTCTATCCGTTCTTTGGCACCCTGCTCGGCTGGCTTGGTGTTGCGCTGACGGGTTCCGATACTGCGTCGAATGTGCTGTTTGGCGGTCTGCAAAAAACCTCGGCCGAGCAGCTCGGTTTGTCGCCAGTACTGATGGCAGCGGCCAACTCGTCGGGTGGCGTGATGGGCAAAATGATTGACGCACAATCGATTGTGGTCGCGTCTACCGCGACCAAGTGGTACGGCCACGAAGGCGAGATCTTGCGTTACGTGTTCTTCCATTCGATTGCGCTCGCTGCTC
>JAIXQV010000281.1 GCA_027485535.1 Oxalobacteraceae bacterium
ACATGAACGGGTATAGAAGAATGAGGCAGCCCGGTCATCTCTGCCATCTGCTGTGTACTCAAGCCATCATGGCCTGGAGCGATCAGTGCGCCGATGATCTGCAATCGCTCTTCAAAGCAGAGCGCCCCTAGCAGACGTGCGAGTTGTCGGGTTTCCATGCGATGGTCATGCCAGTGTTTGAGCGGTGCCAGCTTCCATAATTCTCGGAATCGGCTCAAGTGAATTTTGCGACGCTTACGTCATTACAATTAACGCGATGATCAGAACACATCTCCAGCGTCAGCTGCTCACAATAACTCTTAATTTTGCAAATTAATAACAGATCAACGACGAATTACAAAGCTATAATCCAAGGCAAAATCGACTGACAGCTTTAAAAACTTACGTTCAACTTGCGGCTTCAAGCACCACGCGATTGTTTAATGATTCACTTCATCGGGAAATCCGACACCAGATGACGACCATATTACTTAACTCATATCTTCGGGATCCTGCGTTCGACAATGTTATTCACCAGATCCATGACGCGGTCTGCTGCAGCGATCTTGTAAAGCATTATTTCGTGCTCGCAAAGAAAAGCGCGGTTATTCAGGACATAAAGCGCTATAGAAACTACCTCGCACCAAAGCCTTCGCTAGATTATCGCCGACCGGCCACGCCAACCGCATCGTCTGATATTCAGCTACCCGATTCGCAGTTCTCGGAGATTATTCTGATCATGTCGCGTGTCTTTCGAGACAATAAGATAAGCCTAGAGCATGTGCCGCAACTGACGCATGAAATTCTTGAACTGATGGAGGAGTCTCGCTCCCAGACCAACGACACCGTGTCGTCTAAGCTAGAGGCGAAAGAAGTTAGCGTCGACAAAATTCAATATTTTCTGAAGCGCTACAAAATCATTTCTGAAGTCATGCCTTCAAAGGCGATCATGGCCGAGCGTGGCCTCTCCCACAAATTATGGTTGCGTATCAATCCTGAGCAACAAGAGATTCATATCGAGGGCAGGATTATCATATTGGATGCCGCTTTCGATGATCAAATCGACGAGATTCTCGAGCGACAGACCGGTCGAGAAAGTGTCATCAGCCTGCAACGGGAGACAGACGACGCCGGACGCAGGCGTTTACTTGCCCGGCAAGCGCTCTCCTACTCGTATGGGGTTCCCATGCGTCTATTCGTTCGCTACCTAAACCGAGTCGGTACGGACGTCAACAACGTCCACTCATTGGACAAAGATAACATTCTTCGACCTGCCTGATCAACTCAGCCCATTCGGGCTGATAGCAAGCTGACACTATCTGCCGCTATTGTCAGATACGTGTATAAGGAAGGGTTGCTCTATCAATGCCCTCTCCATGTCCGTACTGCGATCAGCACTACTTGCCATGCTGTACGACGGACAAAAAGTCCGGGACGCCTATATCGACTTGGTGAAATCGCTGATTGACACCGAGTTTGAAATCGCCCGCACCTATGCGTTCTACGACGGCACTATTCGACGCGAAGGCGTTGTTTACATCCTGTGTACGCAAGAGGTGTACTGGATGGAGGCAACCTCAGATTGGCCGCGGATGCTCATCATCCGCGACGCTTCCCTGCGCGAGAATATTTTGGATATGCTCTCGCTTAATCCGCTTTACGCAAAATGGTTTGGCTAAATCTCCGCATCAAGCCTTGGGCGTCATCAACGAAGGTATAAACGGCGGGCACCACTAGCAGTGACAGCAAAGTAGAGGTAATCAAACCACCGATCACCGTGACCGCCATCGGCGATCGAAAACTCGGGTCAGCCCCAAAGCCAAGCGCTAACGGTAGCATGCCCGCACCCATCGCAATCGTGGTCATCAGAATCGGGCGGCTACGCTTGTGGCAAGCATCGACCAGTGCATCAAAGCGAGACATACCCGCGCGACGCGCGAGAATCGCATAATCCACCAGCAGAATGGAATTCTTGGTGACGATACCCATCAGCATGATCAAGCCGATCATGGAGGGCATCGATAATGCCTTGTGCGTGACCAGCAGACCAACGAACGCACCGCCGATTGACAGCGGTAGCGCTGCGAGAATCGTCATGGGCTGCGTGAAGTCGTGGAATAGCAGCACCAGTACGCCATAGATACAAAGCACGCCAATCAGCATGGCGATACCGAAACTCTCGAACAGCGCTTGCATTTCTTGTGCATCACCCAGCTCGGCAATGGTCACTGAGGGCGGCAGGTTTTTCATGCTGGGCAGCGCACGCGCTTCTTCATTCAACTCACCTAGCGAGCGTCCACCCAACTCCACTTCTAAGGTGACGTTTCGGCTGCGGTTCAGCCTATCAATTTGCGCTGGGCCGCTGTCCATGCTCACACTGGCAACCGTGCCAAGCATCACCGGACCCTGCCGTCCCGGCACCGATAAGCGCTCGATCGCTGCAAGATCAGCACGCACATTCGTCGGCAATTGCACACGAATCGGCACCTGCCGTTCCGACAAATTCAACTTCGGCAGATTGACGTCATAGTCACCCGCCGTAGCAACACGCACGGTCTCTGCAATACTCGCTGTGGTGACACCAAGATCCGCAGCACGCGCGGCATCGGGACGAACAATGATTTCGGGCCTGACCAGCGATGCACTTGAGTTGACATTGCCAATACCGTTCAGGGTTCGCAACTCACGCTCGACCAAACGCGCCGCCGTCGTTAGCGCAACCGGATCATCACTCTTTAATACGAGCTGCATCTTGACGCCGGTATCCGGCGGGCCAACCGTAAAGCGTGCGCCGGGAATTTCATCCAGCTTGGCGCGTAACTGATTCTCCAGCTCCTGTAATGACTCTGAGCGCTTATCGCGGTGAATAATATTCAGCGTCAGCACAGCACGCCGTGCCTCAGCAGCGGCACCCGGTGCGAATGCATCGCCACTCGAACCACCACCGATGGAGCTAAAGACACTTTCGATACCCTTGACTTTCATAGCAGCGAGTCTTGCCTGTTCGGCCGCAGCCGTGGTCTCGGCCAAGGTACTGCCTGGCGGCAGCTCGACGGTGATCTGCGTCTGCCCGCGATCCGCCGGTGGTATGAAGCCCGTCGGTAGCAAAGGCACCAGCGACAGTGACGCCACAAAAAACAGCGCCGAGGCAATCGCTGTCACCCACCGATAACGCAAGCACCAGCGCATGATGTGCAAGTAGTTGCGCATGAGCCAGCCATCTTCCGGTTGCACATGCTTCGCTGGCTTGAGCAAGTAGGCCGACATCATCGGGGTTAGTAAGCGTGCCACCACCAATGATGACAACACTGCTACGGCGGCAGTCCAACCAAACTGCTTGAAGAACAAGCCCGGTACACCGCCCATGAATGCGGTGGGCAGAAACACCGCCACCAAGGTAAACGTGGTGGCAATCACCGCCATACCAATCTCATCCGCAGCTTCGAACGCGGCTTGCATGGGTGTCTTACCCATTTGCAGATGTCGCGCGATATTTTCGATCTCGACGATCGCATCATCGACCAGTACACCCACCACCAGCGCTAATGAAAGCAAGGTCACGGTATTGATAGTGTAGCCGAACCATGACATCGCCAGAAAGGTAGGGATTACCGACAGCGGCAAAGCAGATGCTGCCACTAAAGTCGCACGCCAATCACGCAAAAACCAGAGCACGACCAGCACTGCCAGTAGCGCACCTTCGTACAGCAGAATCATCGAACCTTCGTAGTTCTCTTCCACCGGCTGCGCGTTATCGATCACCTCGGCAATACGCAGATGAGGATGATCCGCCTCGAGCGCTTGCACTACCGTGCGAACGCCCTGCGCGACCATTAATTCACCATAGCCCTTGGTACGTGATATCTCGAAGCCCACCACTAACTTGCCATCTTGGGTCGCAATCGCGCGTGGCTCGGCGACGGTGTCATGAACACTCGCGATTTGATCGAGCCTTACCCGCCGACCATCATCGAGCGAAATCTCAATCAGCGCCAATTCTGCTGCGGTCTTGACAGTAGCGATGGTTCGAACCGACTGCTCTGCACCGGATACATCACCCCGACCACCGGGTGCCTCTTGCTGTACCTGCCGCAGCCTGCGAGAGACATCCACCGCCGTGACGCGCAACGCGGTCATACGCGCCGTATCCAGCTCGATACGAACCTCGCGCGTGACACCACCAATCCGCTTGATGGCACCGACCCCTTTGACGGTCAGCAGACGCTTGGTGACCGTGTTATCGATGAACCAGGAAATCTCTTGGAGATCGGGCGCGCTGCCGGCAGTACTCGGTGCGGCGGCTACGCTGAACGTGAGAATAGGTCGGCCGGCCGTCGAGACCTTGGTCACCGATGGATCACGCATGTCAGCCGGTAGATCGGCGCGTACTCGCGCTACCGCGTCGCGTACATCATTGACCGCATCCGAGAGATTTTTTTCAAGAACAAACTCAACCGTGACAGTCACCTGTCCATCGAGCACCTTGGTATAAATATTTTTGACACCCTGCAGACTGGCGACCGAGCCTTCGATCTTGCGCGCCACTTCGGTCTCGAGCTGCGCTGGCGCTGCGCCCGGCAGCGAAGCCACAACGTTCACAATGGGCAGCTCGATGTCCGGAAAATCCTGAATCGCATTCGAGCGAAACGCGAGTAAGCCTGCCAGTGTCAGCAGTGCAAATAATAAAATCGCGGGTACCGGATTGCGAATCGAGAGCGCAGAAAAATTCACTGGGCGTCCTTCGTCTCACGTTTGTTGTCACGCGCTGCCGCGTTACTACGTGTCACACGCACCAGATCACCATCGTTCAAGAAGCCAGCGCCAGCCACCACAATCTCGTCTTGCAAGGAAATGCCCTCGGTGATCTCGACCTGATCCTGCAGATAGCGCCCGGTCTTCACCTTCAGCTGTGCCACACGCCCATCGGGCTTGATCTGAAATACATAGCTAAAGCCATCGCGCACAACAACGGCCTGCTGCGGCAGCGTGACACCATTACCGCTGCCAAGCGTGAATTCACCGCGCGCAAACATGCCAGGTTTGGCAGCGGCCTCGCCCGAAGCAGCAGAGAGTAGATCGACATACACCAGCGCAGATCGATTTTGTGGGTTGACGGTAGGGCCGATCATGCGCACCTTGCCGTTCAAGCGCGTGCCATTCGCAGCGACCAATGTCACGCCGGAGCCCACCCGTATGCGCGACAGCTCACTCGCCATCACCTCGGCGCGCCACTCCAGCCGGCCTTTGCGAATCATGCGAAACAGCTCGGTACCGTTGGCAACGACTGCACCGACGGTCGCACTGCGCGCAGAGATCACACCACTGTCCGGCGCGAGCAGTTGTGTGAACTTCAGCCGTAGCTTTTGTGCGCTGACGTTGGCCTCAGCCGCTGCGACGCGGGCACGCGCGGTTTGCTCGGCGGTGAGAAATTGATTGATCTGCTGGGTACTGATGGCACCGGTGTTCACCAAGGATCGTGCGCGCTCCGCATTCGAACTTGCTTCGGCAAGGGTCGCTTGCGCTTCCAGCAAAGCCGCATTGGACTGGGCAAGGTCGGCTTGCACGGTCTCGTCGGAGAAGCGCGCAAGGGTTTGACCGGCGCGCACCACATCACCGACATTCACGAGTACCTCGGTCAAGCGCAACCCATTCGCCTCACTGCCGATACTCGCCTCCTGCCAAGCGGCGATGTCACCGTTAGCGGCCAGTGTCTGCGATAGACGGGTTAGCTGGGGTCGCGCTGTGCTAACGGTCAATGCTGCCTTCGCCGTGGATGCCGGCTTGTTGGCTACCGCTTTGTCGTTCGCTGCTTTGTCATTCGCCTTGCTGCTCGGCGTGGGCAACAGCCACACGGCAAGCAGTAGCAACACCATCATCGTCAAGCTTGCGATGGCCGGTCGTGGCAGTTGACGCGGGAACTGTCGGATCAAGTGCAAGGGATTCATGGTGTCGACTCTGAAGGGGCTTTATTCGTTGATGTGGGTGATTGCCAGCCGCCGCCAGCGGCGCGGTACAAGGCGATCCACGCTGCAATACGGTCACGCTGCAGGCTGATCTGCGCGGTCTCTGCACCGAGTTTGCTGCGACGCGCCTCTTCCAACTCGATCAGGCTGCCCAAGCCTTTTTCATAGCGCAGCTGGGCGGCATTAAGCGAAGTCATGAAGCCGTCGATGGCAATCTGAGCATCATCGCTGCGCGCTGCAATGCTATCGAGATTCACCAAGCTCTCTTCAACCTCACGCACCGCACGGCGCACGGTAGCGCGATACTCATTGGCGGCCTCTTCATAACGCGCGACCGCCGCAGCGATGTTTGCGCGCCGCCGGTTACCGTCAAAGATTGGCAAACTCAATGCCACAGGACCCACCGTCCAGCTGCTCAAGTTGAATGCGCCATCGCCGGTCTCAAATCGATTACGACCAATGCTTCCGGATAGCGACAGCCGTGGGTAACGTCGTGCCTCTACGCTACCGACATCACTGCTCGCCGCAGCCACCTGCTGCGCCGCTGCATAAACATCAGGCCGCTGCGCCAGCGTTGCAGCTGGAAGCTCTGCGAGTGATACCGGCGTCGGGAGTGGCAGCGTGGCTGGCACGCTGTCGAGTTTGGCGCGCAGATCGCGCTCATCAAGACCGGTCAGCATGACCAAGGCTTTTATATCGACATCACACTGAGCGCGTAGTGCGGTCACTTGGCTACGCCCCTCTGCCGCACTGGCCCGCGCCAGCGCTGAATTTGCCGGCGGCTGAAATCCCGCTTTAACCGCCAGCTCGGTCAGTCGCGTAATTTCTGAGCGTGATGCGGTATCCGCTTCCGCAATCGTCAGCAAACGCCTGCATCCGCGCAGGGCGTAGTACTGATTGGCCGTCTCTGCGGCCACCGAGACACGCGCCTCATGCCAGTTGGCCTCGGCACCTTGCGCGCGGCGCTGGGCCGCATCGCGCGCCATACGGTTTGCGCCGAACAGATCAATCTCCCAACTCGCTTGCAACGAACCCTGATAGACATTACCACCGGGGAAAGGCGGAAACGCGCTGCGGCGCTGGGCACTGACGCCAGCATCCAGCGTCGGCTGCAATGCGCCACCGGCCGCCAGTCGTTCCGCATTGGCTTGCTCAATCCTTGAGCGAGCGGCACTGACAGTGCTGCTCACGGTTTGTGCGGCATCGATCAAATCGATCAGCAGCGGGTCTTGTTGCTGCCGCCACCAGTCTGCCAGCGCCGCGACTTGGCCATCGTGTGCCAAAGCACCCTCACCAGGCATGGGAGCGATCCACTGGGCTGGAGGGGTAGGTTCAGGCTTGGGCGTAGGTAGCAGCCCGCTGATGCTGCCGCAGCCACTCAGTTGCAGGCTCAGCAGCAGGGGTAAACAGAGCGCGCACCGAGCGCGGCTATGGGTAGGTATAAAACGCATTTTTTTTCAAATCTGAAAACCGTGCGCATTTTGCCAGAGTCTGCCGTTCAATGACTGTGACGAAAGGAAAGACCCGAACCCAGGCGCAACACTGGCGGGTGAGCGAATGATCGCGGTAACATGGGGCCTCTGACTGTCTAAGAAGGAGCCTGTCATGATGAAGAATGTCGGACACACAGACCGCGCCATCCGCGTGTTCATTGGCGCCCTGCTGGTCTTGCTCTCCCTGCTGAACGTGATCGGCCCATGGGGATGGATAGGCCTGCTGCCCATCGCCACCGGTCTGCTCAGGTTCTGCCCCACTTACGCCGTACTGGGTCTGCGCTCTTGCCCGGTGGAGCAAAGCGCCGATAGCGCTTAAGCACCGATCGCCGCTGGCTTGTTCCCCACAAGGCCGGCGGCGTTTTGGTGAACTGCAATTAGCCGCTGGAGGCTAGTGGTGACTCTTTTCGGTGATGTAATCCATCAGCGCTAAAAGGACGCCCGAGAGCACAAAAGTGCCATGCAAAACCAGCAACCACATCAAGTTGCCTTTATCCATCTCATCGATCGACATAAATGACTTCAGCAGATGGATGCCAGAGATCGCGACGATCGACGCAATCAGTTTGAGTTTCAGGCCGCTGAAGTCCACCGTGCCCATCCAATCCGGGCGATCCTTATGCGAGGCAACGTCGATCTTGGAGACGAAGTTTTCGTAGCCCGAGAAAATCACCATCAGCACGAGGTTGCCGGCTAACGACAAGTCGATCAGGGTCAATACCCACAGAATGACTTGCGACTCATCTGCACTGGCGACGAGCGGAAAGAAGTGAATCAACTCCTGAATGAATTTAAACATCAGGACGGCCAGGCTGCCGATCAAGCCCAGATAAAACGGCGCCATCAACCAGCGCGCACCAAAAATAATGCGCTCGAGCGGGCTCTCAAACTGCTTTAGTCCGTCTTCGACGCTATCGAGTTGTTTGTCAATTGGCATATTGAGGGCATGTCAGTGATCATGATGTCAAAGGATACTCCCCTATTATGACGTCGCTGCGACCGCTCGACTATCCCCTACCGCAGCACGCCACACCGCGAGGTGGAGGCGTGATGTCCGAGGCCGTCAGATCTGGATACCCTCGATCTCGATTAAGCGCGCCAAGCTGTCCTCCAAAATCCCACGTGCCATGCCCGCCGATTGATTCAGCTGCGCATGCAGCTGCGCATCTTCGACGTTGCGGTTGGCACATTCGCTGCTGTACTGCTCGAAGGCTGCCAAGTTAATGATGAGCTCTGCAAGGTGGTTGGGGCATTCACAGGCAATGGTTCCGGATAAGGTTGCTACACGCGCGAGTTGTGCGTTATCGAACCGCCGTGGCTGATTGCCGACCAATGCGGGCGGAGGCGTTACGCGCGAGGTATCTACCGCACCATTGGGCAGCGCACGACAAGCGCGATGTACCTCTGACGCAGTGACCAGCCCTTTGAGGCAAATAATCCCTGCGCGCTCCAACTGCTCTATTGAGGCGCGGGTTGCGAATTTATAGAGCACCACAGCATTAATGCCACCAGTGTCTAGCAGCAAGCGCCTGACCTGATCGAGCGATTTCTCATTGATCGTCACAATATCGAATACCACGACATCCGCCTGCTTCTCGCCGGTGGCCGAGTGATGAGCGTCGTTTCGCTCAACAATCTCGATATCCTCGAAACGAAGCAAGTCACGGCCGAGTCTCACACGAGGTGCATCGTCCAGAAACATCACGCGCCGCCTGAAGCGCGGCGGCGCCTTCGGCTCCGCCGCCACGCTACCGGAGGCGTTCAGCAATTGTTTCAGGCGATCAATCGGGAGTTTCGCAACGCTGCTGACCGCATGGCCGCGCTCGGTCAATTGCTTCACCAACGAGACCTTCAGGATGTCGACCTCTGAGTACAAGCGCCGGCCCGTCTCTGTACGCCCTGGCACGATCAGCTCATAACGCCGCTCCCAAACGCGCAAGGTTTCCGGGTGCATGTGAGTGCGGCGTGCAACAACACCGATGCTGTACTGATGCTTACTGTCTGCGTCCATCTTGACCTCGGTCTCGGGGTATTGCCCTTGCAAGGAAGCTACTCAGCGCCATTGCAAAGGTTTTGTTTATATTTTGAAGTTGTCCGAGCAATAGTAGCACTACGCACAGCAATTTCTCAATAATTTATGGGCTTACTTGAGAAGATATTTTGTTTTAAACAATAAAAATCGCGATATTGACCAGATTATTAAGTACTTAATCGAAACTTTTTAAGCACTTTTCTCGCCTTGTTTTAGTTTTTGTTTAAATTTAATGTTGACATAACCTGTTCACATGGTAAAGTCCGTCCAGTTGTTTTAATTTTTACCTACTCATCCCCACTTTTGATGGAGCACCCCATGGTCAAGAACATCGTATTTGCCGCCGCACTGGTTTCGACCTCAATCGCTTTTGCGGGCAATTCGCAAAACGCTGCAGTCATCTCCGACAAAGATGAAATCATGACGGTAGTCGTGGCGGAGAACACCTGGGCAGTGGTCGCAGCCAACAGCAGCAAGGGCTTCACCAAACTGCGCGAGTTTCATGACATGGGCGATGCTGGCGTTCAGCAAATCGACTACGTCGTCAATTGCAGCAACCGCAAACTGTCGATGGCTGACTTCAAAGTGCTGACCGGCATGTCAGCAAAAAATACGCAGGATAATGATCGTAGTATCGCTGAGCTGAGCTTTTATAAGCCAGTCATTCAGCACGACATCAACATCGTTGACAATGTATGTGGTGGCAAATTGGCGATGGGTAAAGCGTCTTCGGTCAACTAAGACCCACATGCAAAACGCCGCCTGGTTTACCGGCGGCGTTTTTGTTTTTGGTGTGCTCTCAGCACTGCGCACAGAAGCAGGCAAGGCGTCGACTAGCTGGTTGAAAGCTTACTGCTGGTGCTGATATTCGAGCAGATGCGCCAAGTCAACGTATTGGAGTGCATTGATATGCGTACTTTCCAAGACCACGTTCGGCGCGACGCCTGCATCAAATGCCTCTTTCCAGCGCAGCGCACACAGACACCAGCGGTTCCCTGCAACCAGCCCCGGAAACCGATACTCTGGGCGTGGTGTCGACAAATCATTACCGCGTTGGCGCGAGAATGTCAGAAACTCATCGGTCATCTCTGCGCAAATGACATGCGAACCTCTATCAGTGGCATCGGTATTACAGCAGCCGTCACGGAAGTAGCCTGTCATCGGCTCTGTGGAACACACTTGCAGCGGCGTACCGAGTACATTGATGGCCATGACGCATTTTCCTTTCTCGAGACATCACTATGAATAAACTGCTCAGACTATGGTTATTGTTGCTATGTGTGGCGCTGCCCAACCTTCTACTCGCGCAGGAAAATAGCTGGATCGCCGATAAAAAAGGTTGCAGGATAGCGAATCTCGCGCCGCAAGATGGCGAAAGCGTCGAGTGGTCCGGCGCTTGCCGCCAAGGTCTTGCGCACGGCGATGGTACGCTGACCTGGTCGATGGCTGGTGTGGTCACCGAAATTTACCAAGGTAGCATGGTCGATGGCTATGCCGAGGGTCAGGGAAAACTCTGGCGACGTGGCGGCGCCTACGTCGGCGAGTGGAAGCGCAGCATGCAACATGGACGGGGTCGCTACCAGGATGAAGACGGCAGCTGGTACCAAGGTGAGTGGGCAGACGGTGTGCCACACGGCGCCGGCAAAATGCGGACGCCGGATGGCAAAGTCTTGGAAGGCAACTGGATTCATGGCGATCTCGAGGAGCCCGACGCGATGCCCAACAAAACCTGACCCGATCAGTCCATGCCGATTTAATCTAATCGCTTGAATTCAGTGCAGACAGCTCAGCGTAGCGATGTGGTTGTGATTGGTGCCGGCATCGTCGGCACGACGCTCGCGCTCAAGCTGCAGGCGCATGGCCACGCGGTCACTCTGATCGATCGCGATCACCCGGGGGCTGCGACCAGTTTCGGTAATGCCGGACTGATCGAGCGCTCGGCGGTATTTCCGTATGCATTTCCGCGCGACCTTCGCACCTTGCTGGCCTATGCACTGCAGCGCTCCCCCGCAGCGCATTATCACTGGCAAGCCCTGCCGTCTCTACTCCCTTATCTCGGGGCCTATTGGCAGCACTCATCTGCGCGCAATTATCCTGCCGCGATTAACGGTGCGCTGCCCTTGATCGAGCATAGCTGGTCAGAACACGCACCGCTGATTGAAGCGGCTGGCGCAAGTGCATTAGTGAATCGACACGGATGGATCAAGGTATGGCGCAGCGCGCGCGCTGAGCGTATCGCCTTGCGGCAAGCGGAACAGAGTCGCGACTATGGGTTAAGCGTGCGGGTCTTGTCGAGCGCAGAGCTACGCATAGCAGAACCCAACCTGAGTGCAGTCGCCCAAGGCGGTGTGCATTATCCGGATTCACGACAGATTCAAGACCCGTATGACCTCACGCTGGCTTACTTGAAGTTGTTCGAGCATCGTGGTGGTCGCTTTCTACGAGGCGATGCTGACACACTGCTCGCAGATGGTGACGGTTGGCAGGTAAATACCAGTATTGGTCAGGTTCACGCACCGCGAGCCGCGATTGCACTGGGCCCTTGGGGCGAATCACTGGCACGTCGTCTTGGCTACCGTTTGAATATGGGTGTCAAGCGCGGCTACCACATGCATTTCGATCGTAGCGCCGCATCACTCT
>JAIXQV010000073.1 GCA_027485535.1 Oxalobacteraceae bacterium
AGCGGCGGCGCGGCAGTTTCCGGTGAAAGGATAGGGCTCGGAGGTATTGGGCTGACCGGGGCAGCAGCGACTGCCGCAGGCGCAATGGCTTTCATTTCTACCGTCAAGCTCAGCTCAAGTGCGACATTCTCGCTGGCTGCCGGCACTAACGGTGCCACCAATATGCAAACCTTGGGCTTTCGAGCCGGTACCTATGGCGGTTCTGCGGATGATACGAAAATCGCTGCCTTGAATATATCTACGCAAACAGGCGGTAGTAATGCGTTGACGGTGATCGATAAGGCGATCGAGATGGTGTCCTCGTACCAGGCGCTGGCTGGCGCACAGAATAATGTGCTCGATTATCGAAAAACACTCAATACCAATCAGTCGACAATTCGCTCTACTGCTTACGGTAATGTCATGAATGCCGATCTCGCCGCTGAAGCGGCCAATCTGGCAGCGGCGGAGATTCGAAAGAATGCTTCGGCGGCGATGGTGGCGCAAGCCAATTTGATGTCCAAACAGGTAGTGTCTTATCTTCTTAAGCCCTATACCGGCTAGGACGACTACTTTTTCGACGGGCTAATCCCCAGCAACTCGAAAAACCGATCGATCGATCCCGCGCTTGCGTTGATAGCGGTGATCATTTCGGGGAAGGGCATTGCGCCCAGTGCAAGCGCACGCTCGATCATGTAGGGCGTTGGGCTATTCGGCTCGATCTTTTTGAGCAAAGCCGCAATGTCGGTAAGCGCGGCATAGGCTTGTGCCCGCTGCATGCCGGTATCCAACACCGGCAAATCTACCGGTGACGTTTCGGCTGAACCCACAGTTGGTGGGTTGCTAGGCTGCGTAGTGTCTTCAACAAGACTCGGAATTGGCGTACGAATCGTGGCGCCCGGCGGCAGTAGCGCTTGTGCTGCCTGACGGGCGTTGTCGATCGCCGTGGCGAGCTTCGATAGCGAGGGTGATTCATCACGCAGCTGTGAATCCAAAAAATGCGTCAAGCGCTTCAGCTCTGCGCTGGCGTTTTCTGCGTGTGAGATGATCGATTGTAGAAATGCGCCATCACTTGTGCGTACCTGCTCGCGCAGCGTGCGGCGGCTGGCGCGCTGAAGCGATGAATTCTTGGACTCAGCTTTGGCGTCATCGATCAGCGGTGCGGTATCCCAGTCGACTAGCCGCAGCGCTTGCTCTCGGTGCAGCGATGCAGGTAGCAGGATGGTACTGAGGCTAATCGTGCGCGGCAGATTATTGTTCATCCAGATGAAGGGCGCCAATCGACGGTCGGCGTTGTCATCATCTAGCGCAGGCCAGGCGGCACGCCAGAATCGCTCGGCAATGCCATTCAGTAGCTGCAGACCGGTGCACAGTCCTTGCCAGGAATGCCTGCGTATCCAGGCATCGGTCAGCCATGCCGCCACTTGAAAATCTTTGCTGTCTTTTTCCAGCAATTGAATACTTGCTTCAGCAACGGTCGCCCAGTTGGCTTTTTGCAGCGGGCGTTCCCAATCCCCCATCGGCAGATTTGGGTCGTCTTCTTCGCGTAAGCGGCTCAACTCACTAAACGAGGGCTCGTAGCGCATCCATCGCCCTGCAGGTTCAGCAGACGAGATGGGTAGCAGCAGTTGCTCAAGCAAGCTGTCGAAGTCGATTTCACGCATCATCGTTCCAGTGTGGGTGCGCGCTCGGGGAAGTGCGCAGGCCAGGGCAGAGCGGTGGTCTTGCCGGGTTCGGACAGCGTGACACCGACGAATACCCGTACCGGTCTTGTACGTGAGGTGGGGTCGCGCTCATCTGACTGCACCGGCACTTCAAGTTTTAACAGCGAGTGACGGGTGTCGGAAAGCTCGTTAGCGCGCATGAGTTGTAGCATATCGAGCAAGGCCCAAGGTCCCTCGAAGCGGAACACCGCGTTTTTGCGACTGACTTCCAGATAAGGGTTGTCGGGATCAGCGCGTGGAACGATCGGTACATCGTTCGCAAAACGTAGTGAGAGACGTACCGGTTCACCGACTCGCCAGCGTAGCGCACGTGGCGCATCACGCAAGGCAAGGGTCTGATCGCCGATCGTGATCGACCAGTCAATAATCTTGTTGCCGTCTTGTTCCCCGTTGGTACTGGCGCGGAATTTCACCATCACGTCCAAGCCTGCTGGTGCAGCAGGATCATTCGGAATCAGAGAGGCCATCAGTTGCCTGACTTGTACTGCTTGCGCTGCGAAGTCACGAATCGGAACGGCCGCGCCCTCCGGTACATTGTTGCGTGTGAAGACTTCGGCTGAAACACTTGGTAGCCGTTGCAACAGCTTACTGACATCGCTCTGATCAGCGGGCGCGATCGCATTGAACTCGTTACCGCGCAATATGCCGCGCTGACCGATGAAAGGACGACGCCCCTTAAGAAGCCGGTTGAAATCAGCCGCGAAGGTGCGCCATTGCTCTGCAAACGAACGGCGATCCAGCGCGAGGCAGCGCCGGCTCAGGCTACGGTGTAGCTCAGCGTGACGCTCGGAAAAATAATTCGCGATGCGCTTGGGTGGTTCATGGGCTCGCAGGGTCGCCAGACAGGCCGGCCCATCGAGCTCGCGCGCTAATTCATTGATGAAGCGCTCGAGTTTGATGATGCTACCTTTGGGGTCCTTGGCTGTGTGCAGGTCGATCTCCCGAGCGATAGCCTGCCAGCGCGCGAGAACAGCGTTATTGCGCGTGTCGCCGGGCAGTGCGGCTCTGATCAGTTGGGCCTGCGACGATAGCGTCTGCAGCGCCGACAGCTGGTTAGCGAGGTACTCAGCAGGCTCATCTCCCTGCGCAAACAGCATCAGTCGGTCACGCTGATCGGTGCGTGCCTCGTCGGCGTCTTCCAGAATCTGGTAGGCCTGAGCGCTTTGTAGAGCGTCATTGAGTAACTGTAAGCGTGCTGATGCGTCGTTAGCTAGTATGGTTTGTAGTGCCACCGCCTCGCTTTCCTGTCCCAGCTCGTGCAGTAATACCACGAGTTTTTTTATCTGCTGGCTGGCGAGTTCGAGAGAGGCGTTGGAGGCCTGTATCGCGCTGGGCGTCGCACTGGTTCGATCTATTTTTGTGTACGCATGTCCAACCAAATCCACGACACGAAGTGCGTACTGATAATCGATCAGATCGCCTACGGCCTCTTGCATCGCTACTGGAAATTTCGGCAGATCGTCAGTCACATACTTACGGTATCCCTCACCGAGTTTGACCGCGCGCGTGAGCTGCGCCGTATCCCATTGCACTAAGGTGTTGCGAGGCGTTGCCTCCAGTGCCTCTCCGATCGCCGGCTGCATGAAAGGTTCCGCAAGCAAATGGTCTAGAGCAGCCAGTAAGGCGAGGCGCTCGTCTGACATTTGCAAGTTACCTTGTTTGCTGTCTGCTCTGATTCCTCGATCGGTTCCAGATCCAAACAGGTTCATGAAGCGCTGACGTGCGCGGAAAAAATCTTCTTTGGTGCGGCGCTCGATTTCAGCAATCGCAGGGTTACTGATCAAATTGTTGTCAGCAAATTGCTTCGTTAGTTTGTCGTAGGATGGTCCCAGCTTTAGTTCTTCATGCCACAGCCAGTTGCCCTGTCCGCTAGCCATCAAAGAGCGCTGCTCATTCAGCGCATCACGTAAACGACGGTAGTTTTGGATGGCCTCACTGCTGCCAGGTGCTTCTTTGCCGCTGAATAATTTAAGAACAGCGTTACGTGCATTGATCACTTGCTCTTCGCTACGAAGTAGTGCGTTATCGTCGAACAGTTGCCGGTTCAGTGCCAGTGCCGCACGCGTGTAGCCACAGCTGACTGCGCTTGAGACTGCAGCACGGTCTACTAAGCTAACCTCTTTTTTGGCGGCCTCCCGAAACAGCACGACACTCGCCTCGAGATCGCCGGGTAATTCTGCGCCGAGTGTGTCGAGTACCAGCATACGCAGTGCTACTTGGCTATTGTTGTGCGGTGAGCCTAGGTGCAGTAAGTTGCTAACACTCGTCTCTAGACGTTCGACATCATTGGCGTATCGTTGCAGCGCGACGAACTCAGTCAGACGCTCAAGCGCAATGGTCGGAGTGGCCCCAGTCATGGTTGATGTACTCAATAGCTGAGGGCCTTCACAATCCGCGCTACTGCCGGTGAGTTGGAAGGTGATCGGATTCAGTGGCGCATTAGTCAGCTCGGCAGCGCGTCGGTATATCGCCTGCTGTAATGTTCGCACGCCCAGGTTGGCAAATTCATCAGCAATGCGCTGCTTGGCACGCGCGCGAACATCATCAAACATCGGCCATGAGCCCGGCATGAAAGGGTTGATGAAGCCGGGGTCATACAATGCGGTAGTCCGGCTTAGCCGGCGCGACTGCAACTCTTCCAAGCCAATCATCAGCTGTAACGCAGTTTTACGATACCACTCGAATTCGATACGCTCTCCAGAGTTTCCTGCCTGTGAGCGGTACGCGATATCCCGATTCAGTCCCTCAAGTCCCTCGGCAAGTACGGGTAACACGCGTTGCAACTGAATCGTGCTGGCTACGATACCGAAGGCATAAAACAAGGGAATGCCCACCGCCAGCCAGCGACCGATTCGGCTCATCAGTGGACGTGCTAATTTTTGTGTGTGGGCGGCGCGCGATAAGCCAAATTCTGCGAATACCTTGGACTCCATCAACCCACGCAGGAACATCGGCCGCTCGGTGTTCCCACTCAGATAAATTCCACGTAAGAAGAAGGGCTCGTGGTAGGCATTTGGACGCATCAAGGCGTCGAGATAGTCGCGTGCACCCGCGCGCAGCGCGGCGATCTGTGAGGGTAGTAAAAATACCTCAGTAGCCGAGCGCAATGTCGCCTGCGAAGCGAACAGCTCGGCGCTGCTGTCCACCAGATTTTGTTCTACTTGGTCGAACGCCTCGTCAACCCATCCAGGTTGGAACAGGGTCGACGGTTGATGCGGTGATGACCAACCGAGCATGCCGTCTTGCATCGACGGCGGCAGTGCTTGTGCAAAGTCGCTAAAGCCGGGTAGTTGATCGCACCCGGTAATGACCGTATAGACCGCGAAGCGCATCGCGTAGCGATTTTGCGCAATCCAGATTCGGCGGCTAGCCGCATCTGCACGCGCGCGCAGACGTTCGCGACCTTCGGGGCTGCGATCGGCCAGCATCGCAGCGGGTATGGCGATTACCACTGAATCGAGAGGGCGTTGCGGGCGGTACTTGCCACACAAGGCAACGAAGGCTTCCCAGCGCTTTTCTTGGGTATCGCTGGCGATCGCATCGTCCAATTGCTCGGCGCTCAGCTCGATCACCACCCCGCGATCGAATAGATGCCAATGCAGGCCGGTTTGAGACGGGACGAGTGATTCACCCGCCAGAACATTCGATAGCCCGCAGCGTTCAATTGCCGGACGCACTGCCTCATCACCATCATGGAGTAGCACGATCCAGGGGATGTCATAGCGCTTGCTACGATCGGCAATATTACGTTCGATGTTACTGATTGCCTCGTCAAATGACGCGCGTAGACGCCCGATATCCAGCAAGGCGCGGCGTGCTCCAGCTTTATCAGCCTCGCGATCAACGCCCGCGCGTAGCGCGATCAGAAGCACGCCGAGTGCCACCAATAGCAGGCCCACAATCATGGCGATAGTCAGACCGTTACCCACGTTCGGCCTCGCTGGGTGCAGCATGTTTCATGCGGGTTGGTGCAGAAGGCTCGAGTGCCTTGCGCACTGGGGCGGTGCTCCAGCGCCATGCCACTTGTGACAGGGCGAGCAGTAGCAGCATGGTGCCGATGAAGGTGAGTGTGCCCAGGTTCAATCGGAAGAATCGCACGGGCACGATATTCGATAGTGGGTAGCGATAGGCTTGCGGTGACAGCACGCGTTCGCTTAGATCAGGCTGGCCTGCCAAGATCGGCCCAAGTTGCGCATCGCGTCGATAGATCAGACGAAACAATGAATCGCGCAGCGGCTGCAGCGCCTCATCCGCGTGAAGGCCACGGTGGCGACCTTCAAAACCGGTGGAAATTGCGAATAAGTACAGCGCTGCCATTGACGGAGACGCATCACCTGAACCCGCAAGTAGCGCGTCAATACGCTGAAAGATTTGATCGCCTGCCACGCTGCTGCCAAAGAGTCGTGTCTCAATCAGCGTCTCGGTGAATCGAGCGCGTCCGGGCCAGTCACGCGACAAAAGTAGTTCATCGGCCATGGCCGCCATCAGATAGCGCAGCTCATCCGTTGCTGCTCTTGCAGCCGTACTTTCGTTTTGCGACAGATCGAGTGTCTTTGCGCCAACGATCCGGGCGATACGTTCAGAAGCCTCTTGCGCCAATCGATGTGCATGCTCGGCAGGTTCATCGTCGGCCGTCGTAGGTGGCGGCAAGGTACCGATTACCTGCAATACCTCAGCAATAAAATCGCGGAGCTGCTTCAGTAGTAGGTTGCTCTGGCGATCGCCATGCGTTACTACGGATGAGCTGACCGGGGCGAACGCATCCACCGTTGCCGTTAGGGCTGACGGTGGATTGACGGGTACCGGGAGATAGAGCTTACTCATGATGTTAGTGAGCGCGAACGCTTCATCGTCCCTGTGTCTGTATGAATAACTGCATGCTGCCGGGGCGCATCTTGCTCGCAGCACGGCCGGAGCCGCCGATCGTCAAGCGACTATCTACGCGCATCAGTTCAGGTCCGGGGGCGATTTCATACAGAATCACGCCGGGTAAACCATGCAACTTCATCTCGGGTGCGCTTGCGATACGCGCGCGTCGGTAACCCAGCACTCGTTTCTCGCGCAGCGCTTCGATCAAGTTAGCGGGCCCAATTAGCGCGCTATCCATCCAATCCTCAATCTCAGCGGACAGGCCACCTTTCAGACCAACCACCAAACGCTTACCTACCCACTCGGGTCGCAGCGTCAATTCGAATGCACCATTCACCCAGTCGAAAGCAACCTCGCGATAGTCTTGGCTGATCTCTGCCAAGGTATCTTGTAATTCTTTGAGCAAGGGCAGCAAACTCAGATGAGGCTGTGCATGCACATACGGCGGTGGTGTGATCGGTAACGCACCTGGGCGCAGCAGTGACATCGGGCCGAGTAAATTGCACAGTGTGAGATATAGCGGATAGGGTGGGACCACCATGCTTTGCAGCTGTGCTTCAAGTGCCGGCATGGCAGGGACTAAACAGGCAAGGCGCTGCGTCAGGCTGACACGCTCGCCACGTTGTTCGGTCGAGGGCAATCCAGCGAGTTGTCGCGCAATGAAAGCGGCTTTGCTACGCAGTGTGTGACTGAAATCACGCAGCGCATCGAGCAAGTCAGGCGCAGCCTGAAGATCCAGTAGCGCTGGTAGCGCCGGACCGAGCTTGATCATGCCATCGTCTTCCATCACGTTAGCGATCGCCATGCCGATCGCCAGCGGCGGCGGTGCGTCGCCGACCGAGAGCGAGAGGTTGGGAATCAGACGTGGAATATCCGCCGGCGCAGCATCCGAGACTTCATCTTCCAACAGCTCACTCTTGACTGACAAAAAGCGCGCACTGATTTCCGGCGTTTTCATGTTGCGCGATACGGGTAGCGATAGCCACACGGTTTGCGCATGAAGGGCAAGTTGATCACGTGCCGCGTCGAGTTTGAGTGATAGTTCGGGTATGCGCGTATCTTGCGGATCGAGCATGATCGCGGTGCCATCCGGCAGGATGGCTTCCAGCTCCAGCACACGCAAAACGCCAGCAGGCAATAGGGATAGATCGAACTTCAGCCGCTTCACACCCCAGCCGTAAGGGGTGCTGCTCAAGGTATGCCAAGCGATCAAGGCATCGACACGCGCCGACTCCAGCTGAAAATGCTGTGGTGACAGCAGCATGCCCTCGTGCCACTGTATGCGATCAGGACACTTCATCGCCAACCTCCGAACTGGTTTGATTGTGGGCGCATTTATTTCTCCAAACTGTAAGCGTTGAATTCATTCGCGCCGAATGCCAGTTGTACTCTTCCGCGCAACGATTCAATCCGGGCAAGATGCGGACCGGGCACGAAGTAATCCGCATACACCAAGGCGACTGCGACACGCCGCCCTGACCATCGCTTGCCAGGCAATGTGAGCGATTCGGCTGGCGCCAGCTCAAGGCTGTCGACACTGAGTACATCCGGGTAGGTTTTACGCAAGCCATTGCGTGCGCTGAACCAGTCGCGTGCGCTCATACCGAGCAGACGCTGCGCCAACGCCTCGTCACTGACCAGCACCACATCAATCGCGATCGGATAGTCTCGATTGGCACCAGCGGCAATATTCAGCGTGACCGACTCCCAGTCCAGCTTGACACCCGATGGCACCACGTAGTCTTTGACCGTACTGCACGCGGTTAGCGCGAGGAACACGAGCATCAATAGAAAACCCAGATGCACAGGCTGCGTGCGATAAAGATCTATGCGCGGATTCATGCGCGCTGCTGGTACTCGACTGAGACGTGGTGTATTCCTCATGGCGCGCTCCTGGAAGCGCCCGGCGCTGCTGCTTCGGTAGGGTGACGGCCAGCGGCATTTGTGGTCTTGGCTGGCGCTACCGATGCGGCGCCATACAGGTCCTGGCCATGCGCCTTGGCATTGGCTACTTGATCTTCATGGGCCTGCCGCAATCCCAGCTCGAAGCCGAGCATCAACAGCAGCAGCACAATCGCGCTAGCGCAGGCGCTGAGGATGACCACCAGCCTTGGCGTGAGCAGGAGCGAGATCTTCATGGCACGGTCACCGTGAATTGTCCTGCCATCGATACCTGAATCACACCGCCCCAGTTGCAGGCGAGGGTAGAGCTATCGTTCAGTGCTGGCATATTCGCGATTTGCACCGTGGGCGAGCCCGGTGCCCATGGCGCGCTGGTCGCCGGGATACAGGGCATCGGCGTCAGCGCACCCATGGCCGCCGCAGTCGCTGCAGCGACCATCGGATTCGCCATGGAGTTGCACATACCGAATGGCGGTATGTTCAACATCGGCACGTGGTCCATGATGTTGGCCGAGGGCGCACCCGACTGCACTCGATTGGCAGGTAGCACATTGAGCGTCGACGGCGATGCGCCGAACGGACATTTCAACATCGCGCCTGAGCAAACGAGATTACTCATGGCGCACCCCGCAACAGTTGCTCAACACGTTTGACCAAGGTTGTGCCAGGTGCGCCGAGCGCTTTGCCGGTTTGATCAAATTGACGCGCCGCGCTTTGCATTAGTCCGCGCTCGAAGTCGATCCGCTCCATCACTTGACCGTTTGGCCAGTAGCGTAGTGACGGTCCGTGTAGGGCGTTGGCTTGATAGCTGGTCCGTTGCAGTAGCGCGCCATCCATGCCGAAGTCATCGACCGTGCCGTCGAGCTTGCCCGCGCGATAGTTCGCGCGGCGTACCAACCGACCCTGCGCGTAGTAGCGTGCTTCACCTTCCAGCTGACCCGAGAGATAGCTCAGCTCAGCGGCGAGATTGCCCGCCACGTCGAATAATTTTGTAGGACCGTGGGCAACACCGTTTGCAAATTGCTGCTGCATTTGCGGCAGCGGTCCGTTGTAGTACTCGCTCAAGCCATGACGAACACCGTTTTGATAGGCCGCTCGTTGCAGTGTCTGTCCAGCAGCATCAAAACTTTTTAGTGCGCCATGCAGCACGCCTTGTTGTGTACTGATGCTGTGTTGGAGCAGACCGCTGGCATCGCGCAGTTCCAGCAGCGCGCTATTGATCGTCGGTGAGGGTAGGTTATTCATCATCATGCTCAATTGATTTTCACCATGCCGCCTTTGATAGTCAGCATGCCGCCACCATCAATCTGACCCGAGGCCGAGGCCTTAGCGGCCAGCGTCAGCGCATCCATCTTTAGCTCAGTGCCGGCCTTGATCGCGTAGCTAGTACCGGCCTTACTACTCAACTCAGTACCCGCTTTCACATTGATCGCAGTACCCGCAGTGACATCGGTGTTTTTCCCCGACTTGAAGGTAATGCTGCCACCGACATCAATCACCAAATTACCGGTAATTTTCAAGGTGGTGTTGCCCTTGATGGTCTCGGCCAGATCGCCATCCACCTCCAAGGTGTAATTCTTCTTGACGGTGTGCTTGAAGTTCGCACTGTCGCTATGGGTTTCATCACCATGGATCGTCAGATCACGTTTGCCACCGACCTTGTGCGTTTCATTACCCGTGGTCACTTCAACGCTACGGTCACCTTTTTTGATCAGATGCGTCTCTGAGCCGGTATACATAGTGGTATCCAGGTCGTGTTCGATATCGACCTTCATGTCATGCTCGGCATGCAGATACAGCTCTTCGTCACCCATCTTGTCGTCGAAGCGCAGTTCATTACCGTGGATACGACCATCCGCTATAACAGCCGATTTCGAGCGACCGTTACCGCTCTTGGTCGGACGCGAACGAAATCCCGATTGCATTTGTTTGCTCGGCAAGTTGACAGGTGTTGCTTGCTCACCGTTGTAGACGCTGCCAGTGATCAATGGCCGATCAGGATTGCCGTCGAGATAGCTGATGATCACTTCTTGCCCGATGCGTGGAATGAAGAGTGCACCCCAGCCATTGCCCGCCCAGGCCTGTGACACACGTACCCAACACGACGCTTTATCGTCATGCGCAGCGCTCTGATCCCAGTGAAACTTTACTTTTACTCGTCCGTGAACATCGGTCCAGATCTCTTCACCATCCGGGCCCACCACGAAAGCCGAGTGGCTACCAGCGACCACGGGTTGCGGCACACTGCGCGGTGGCCGAAACGCGAGCGTGGACGGGAAAGCCTCGAAGTGATTGGTATAGCCAGTGATATCCGCACGGTGAGTCACGCTACGCAGGACATAACGCGTATTCAGCCGGGCGTTGGCGTGCTTATCAAGTTTGAACACACCACCGGCATACAGGCTATTGCACAAACTTTCGCCAGCGGCATTCGATGCCTCTGACTGGCTCGCTTGTACATGGACGCTTTGCTGCTGCTTGCCCGCGCTGACAGAATTATGCAGATGGGGGTATTCGTAGAACTTACCCTTTCCTGCCTTGCCAGTCGCGTCTGCGGCCAGTGAGGTACTTGGCTTGAGATAGTCATAGTCGCGGCCGGTATAGTCGCGCGTGACTAAGCGGCCACCCGCCTCAAAGCGCAAGACAGTATCAGGCCAACCTCGTGTATCAGCGCGACCCCGATAAATCAGTTGGCTATTGGCACAATCACTGTGGGCCGACGGATCGTCACCCAGCACCATAGTGTGGCCACCATCGGCGAATTGGAAGAAGTAAAAAATACCTTCTTGCGCCATCAGACGCATGATGAAATCCAGCGGTGTCTCGTCATACTGCACGCAATACTCATGCGGTGTGTAGCTGGATTTCAAGCGATTATCAAACTTGATGCCAAATGACTGCAGCACCGACTCAACAATCTGTACCGTACTTTGATTCTGGTAGATGCGACGATCACGCGAAAGCGACAGCAGCCAGAGCGACGGCACCATATCGGCGCTGTACCAGGCAAACTCCGCGTCGATACCCGCTTGCGTGAACCGGCTGATCAAGCCATGAAAGTAGCGGGTCATACCATCGCCGTGAATCACTTTCACCGTGGCTAGCGTGCCGATGATGGCATCGGGATCGAGCGCGACCTCGGATGATTTCATCGTCAAAGCGAACGCGAATGGTTGCGACAAGGCCTCGGTGCCGGAAAAACTTTCCAGCAGCAGCTTATCTTTACCTAATGCAGTCGTGACAGCGATGCGTATGTGCTGTTGCGTGAAGTCCTGTCTCATGCTGGCTCCCCAACTTGATTCAGACTAACGCGAAATCCGGTGCGCTCATCGACGCCCAATTTGACCTGATTGAAATGCTCAGCGGCAGCTATTCTCGCTAGCACTTGCGAGGCGATTTCGGGGAGTAATGACTGCGTGATGATGTGATCAATATTTCGCGCGCCACTCTCTACTTCATGGCAACGCGCGACGATCGCTTCAGCGACCATTGCGTCCCACTGCAAGTGAGCAGCATGATGACGCTGCACTCGCTCTGCCAATTGATTCAGCTTGAGCCCAGTGATACGAAGTAGCTCGGTATCGGCGATAGGGCGGTAAGGTACGATGATCAGACGACCTAAAAATGCGGCCGGGAACTGACGCAGCAGCGCAGGGCGGAGCGCAGCGTTGATTTGCTCCAGGCTGGCATGGGCTTGCTGTCGGCAGACTTCAACCACCACCTCGTGCGACGCGTTCGAGGTTAACAGGATCAGGGTGTTGCGGAAGTCAATCGCGGTGCCTTCAGCATCCTCCATCGTGCCCTTGTCAAACACTTGATAAAACAGCTCAAGCACATCGGGATGTGCTTTTTCCATTTCATCGAGTAGTAGCAGGCTGTAGGGTTGGCGACGAATCGCCTCGGTCAGCACACCGCCCCGCCCATAACCCACATAGCCCGGTGGCGCACCCTTCAGGCCAGCAACCGAGTGCGGTTCCTGATACTCGGAAAGATTAATGGTGACCATATGCTCGCGGCTACCGTACAGCAGCTCGGCGAGCTGATTCGCAGTCTCGGTCTTGCCGACACCGCTCGGGCCGACCAGTAAAAACACGCCCACCGGTTTTGCTTCGTCATCTAGTCCGGCACGATGGCTACGGATACGACGCGCGATGACCTCGAGCGCTTCATCCTGACCAATGATTCTTTCTTGTAGACGCTTGTGCAGTTCAAGCACGGTACGCTGCTCATCGGCTAGCATGCGACCGAGCGGGATGCCGGTCCAGCTCGACAGCACGTTGGCGACCGCTTCGGTGTCGACGCAGGCTTGAGTTTGATGGGTGTTCTGTAGCTGAGTGCTTCTCGCCGTATCCGGAGCGTCCGCCGTGTTCGCTATATCCGTCGCTACAGCGCTCATACCATGCGCCATGCGCGCGCAGGCAGTATCCAGCAGACTGATCGCTTTATCCGGCAGCTGCCGTGCACGCAGATAGCGGTGCGATAAATTCACCGCATCCTTTACCGCACCTTCGGTGATGGTGACG
>JAIXQV010000016.1 GCA_027485535.1 Oxalobacteraceae bacterium
TCCGAAGTCTGGAGCTGATAGCCGCTGTCATTGCAACACCGGCTATCGAAACTACAAAACTTGTTCGGGCTCGCCATCTGCGTTGGGGAGATCCGGATAAACCTTCTCTATTTAACGGACCACTGTTTTCGCAGCATCCGGCCCAACGGTCTTTGATTGCCTGAACCACCCGCATCGCTGCGGATGACCCAGCCCAAAGATTTGCCTTGCACGTAACTGTACGTACGAGGACTTGATTCTTTACTGTGCAGCCAGTGACGCCTGATCGACACGAACGCCAGCGCCCATGGTCGACGACAGCGAGACCTTACGCAGGTAAACACCTTTGCTAGTCGCTGGCTTCGACTTGTTCAGCGCGTCCAGCAGCGCGAGCAAGTTGGTCTTCAGATCAGTATCCGCGAATGACTTGCGACCAATGGTCGCGTGCACGATACCTGCCTTGTCGGTGCGGTACTGCACCTGGCCAGCCTTCGCATTCTTGACCGCAGTGGCGACGTCTGGCGTCACGGTGCCAACCTTAGGGTTCGGCATCAAGCCACGCGGACCGAGCACTTGACCCAAGGTACCAACGATACGCATGGTGTCAGGCGACGCAATAACCACATCGAACGGCATGTTGCCGGCTTTGATCGACTCAGCCAGATCTTCCATACCAACAATGTCAGCACCTGCCGCCTTCGCCTGATCGGCCTTGTCGCCGCTCGCGAAAACAGCGACACGAACTGTCTTGCCGGTACCTGCGGGCAGCACAACAGAGCCGCGCACCACCTGATCGGATTTCTTAGCATCAATGCCGAGCTGTACCGCAACATCGATAGACTCGTTGAACTTTGCAGTCGCGAGTTCCTTAACGATCGCTATCGCGTTATCGAACGCATAGGGCTTGGTGCGATCGACTTTGGCCTTGATCGCCTGTGCGCGCTTGGATAACTTAGCCATTACAGACCCTCCACCGTGATGCCCATCGACCGTGCAGAACCGGCGATAGTGCGAACAGCTGCATCCAGATCAGCGGCCGTCAGGTCGGGCTGTTTCTGAGTTGCGATTTCTTCTGCTTGCTTGCGAGTGATCTTGCCGACCTTGTCGGTATGGGGCTTGGAAGAACCCTTTTGAATGCCCGCTGCTTTTTTGATCAAGACCGTCGCTGGCGGGGTCTTCATCACAAACGTGAAAGACTTATCCGCAAAGGCGGTGATGACCACTGGAATCGGCAGACCCGGCTCCAAGCTCTGCGTTTGCGCATTGAACGCTTTGCAGAACTCCATAATATTCAGACCACGCTGGCCCAATGCAGGACCAATGGGGGGCGATGGATTGGCTTTACCAGCTGGCACTTGCAGCTTGATGAAGCCAATAATTTTCTTTGCCATGAGGGCTCCTTTAAGTGAGTAGTAGCGCCGATTCGTCCTTGGACTATTACGGCTCCTCGTTTCTCAAGAAGGTGTGTGCAAGATGCTGTTCGCGTCTAACACCAACCTCCCCGACTGCCGCGTGACACTCTTGCGAGTGCCGCGCCACGGCGGGCGCTTGAAACAAAATCCGAATCAAGCTTTTTCGACTTGTCCGAACTCCAACTCTACCGGCGTTGCGCGACCAAAAATCGTCACCGACACACGCACCCGTGATTTTTCGTAGTTCACTTCTTCGACGTTGCCGTTGAAGTCAGTGAATGGGCCATCCTTGATACGCACCAGCTCGCCAACTTCGTACAGCACCTTCGGCCGCGGCTTCTCAACACCCTCCTGCATCTGGTGCATGATTTTGTCGACTTCATGCGGCGGGATGGGTGTCGGCTTATTGGATTTACCGCCAATGAAACCTGTCACCTTGTTCGTGTTCTTTACCAAGTGCCAGGTGTCGTCGGTCATCTCCATCTCGACCAGCACATAGCCCGGAAAGAAGCGTCGCTCAGTGACGGCCTTTTGGCCATTCTTCATCTCGACCACTTCTTCGGTTGGCACCAAAATCTGACCAAACTTATCTTGCATACCAGCGCGTGTGATGCGCTCGGTTAATGCGCGCTGCACACTTTTCTCCATACCCGAGTAGGCGTGGACAACGTACCAACGCTTATTACCGCTGGGGGTGGACACTGAGCTTGCGCTGTCTTGCGTGTTGTCAGTCATACTTATCTCCATCCGAGGATCAGGCTGTACAGCACGACCTCAAGCAACTTGTCCGTGCCCCACAAGAAAATCGCCATCACCACGACGAATCCGAACACCACGCCCGTAATTTGGGTTGCCTCTTTGCGCGAGGGCCAAACCACTTTCTTCGTCTCGCGAACTGATTCGCGCGCAAAGCCAACGAAGTCGCGACCCATCTGCGAGGTCCAAGCAAACACTACTGCCAGCAACAAACCACCCACCAATGCAGCGGCGCGGATGAGGCCAGACTGACCCGCCAGCGCATAAAACCCGACCACGCCCGCAGTAATGGCGAGCGCAGCCAGCGCAAGCTTTGCTTTATCAGCTGACGTAGTTACGGTTTGCACGGATTGGTTAGACATCTGCTTTCGCTTTCGGTGTCATCCACCGGGATTAGATGGCAGGGGCGGAGGGCCTCGAACCCCCAACCTACGGTTTTGGAGACCGTCACTCTGCCAATTGAGCTACGCCCCTGCAGAAAAACTGATTCGCAATTGCAAGCTTTGGACGGGAATTGGCGCCCGTCCAAAACCAAAGCAGCAATTACTCGATGATTTTGGCGACCACGCCGGCGCCAACCGTACGGCCACCTTCGCGAATCGCAAAGCGCAGACCCTCTTCCATCGCAATCGGGGTTACCAGGTTGACCGTGATCGACACGTTATCGCCAGGCATCACCATCTCCTTGCCTTCCGGCAGTTCGATCGCGCCCGTCACATCCGTCGTACGGAAGTAAAACTGCGGACGGTAGTTGTTGAAGAA
>JAIXQV010000207.1 GCA_027485535.1 Oxalobacteraceae bacterium
AGTGCGGCGGCGAAAGTCACCTCGGCGATCTGGCGCATCAGGATGGGTTGTCCGCCCTTGGATGTCAGTGCCAAGTTCTTCAAGTCATCGAGGCGCGAGGTGCGACCGAGGTTGCGGATCAGGTACTCGCGGCCGTTCAGCTCCAGAAAGCCGCCCGAGGTGTTGGACGAGTAGCCCTTCAGCGCGCCCTCCAGCTGTTCATGCGTGATGCCCAGCTCGGCCATGCGCGTGGTGTTTGGCTGAACCTGGAACTGCCGCACCTCGCCGCCGATGGGGATGACCTGCGCGACGCCAGGCACCGAAAGCAGCCGAGGGCGCAACACCCAGTCGGCGTACTCGCGCACGGCCATCGGGCTGATCTTGCTCGGATCGACCGGAATTGCGATCTGCATGATCTCGCCCATGATCGAGCTGATCGGGCCCATGCGCGGCACCACGCCTTCTGCAATGCCTTCCTCCATTGACGACAGCCGCTCCGACACCAACTGCCGGGCACGGAAGATGTCCGTGCTCCAGTCGAAGGTGACGTAAAGGAAGGACAAGCCGGCTGACGAGGTTGAGCGCACGCTCTCCACGCCGGGCAGACCGTTCATGGTCGTCTCCAGCGGGAAGGTGATGAGCTGCTCCACCTCCTCGGCGGCCATGCCACCCGCTTCGGTCATGATCGTGACGGTTGGCTTGTTGAGGTCCGGGAACACGTCCACCGGAGTGCGCGAGAGCGTGAACGCGCCGTAGGCCATCAGAACGACGCTGGCGATGATCACCAGCAGCCTGTTCGTTAGGCTGTTATCGAGTAGCCACTTGAACATATCGTGACCCCTTTAACGTACTTGATTGATGAGCGTGGCACCCTGGGTCGCCACACGATCGCCAGACTTCAAGCCCGAGATCACCGTGACACGCGCGCCATCGAGGGGCTCAAACGTCACCGTGCGTGGTTCAAACTGCTCAGGTGCCGACTTGACCCAGACCACGTTCTGGTTGGTCGCGTTTTTCATCAGCGCCGATTGGGGAACCGCAATGCCTTGCGTCTTTTGCTTGGACTGCACATAGACCTTGACCGGCTGTCCAACGGCCAAGCCCAGCTGCTCCGGGCTTTGCACCTGGAAGTTCAGCGGCAGCGCTTGTTCCCGCAAATTCCGCGCTGCACCGATAAATAACAGTGGCGTTCGCTGTTCACCGACAGCCAACGTAGCACCGCCGATATTGTTGGCCAGAGCGCTATCAAAAGCCAAGGCTTCGATGCGCAGGCGCTTCGGATCGACGATTTCAAAAATCAATTCACGTGTGTCCACCACTTGGCCTGCCACGACATGCGCCGAGGCAATCACGCCAGAAACGGGTGCTACCAGTGCTTCCTTGCTGCTGAGGCCACCACTTACGGCTGTTATGCGCTCGGTCAAACTGAACACTTCACTTTCAGCCGCTTCTACTTCCTTGCGCGGCACTGTGTCCGACAACTCGCGCAAACGTGTCAAACGCTTTTCGGCCAGCGCTTTGGCTGCGCGAAACTCGGCCAATTGAGCGGACTGGCTGGACCGCTCCAGTGGGGCAACCCCGTTGATTACGTAGGCCAGAACCTGTCCCTTTTTCACGACCTGACCGGCGTTGGGAAGGCCATTAGGGCCAGGTTCAATGCGTCCGGCGTTGATGGGCTGGACTTTGCCCCCCGCGTTGGGATCCATCAGCACCTGACCATTGAGTTCAAAGGCGCGTGGCAGTTCGGCGGTTTCGACCACCAGCGTGCGCACATTGAGTTGGCGTTGGGCTGGCTTGGGCAAAAACACGCTGCCATCGGCCATGCGCTGTGGGCCATTGGCATTGGCCATCGCAGGCGCTGGGCCATGGTCATGACCTTCGCCCGCGTATGTAGGCATTGCAGCACCTGCAAGGGTCACAGCCGTGGCCAGTGCCATCCAGTGGCGTGTTTTTTGAGTGTTGATTTTTTTCATGCTGATGGCTCCTTAAGCCGTACGAGTTTGTTGACGAATGCGGACGATCGCGCCCAGAGCGATCAGGGCAAATAAACCCGCGCCGGTCCACAGGGCGATGCCTTTCCAAGAAGAACCATGGCTGGGCTCCTCTTCGTCTTCGTGTAAATCGAGCTCGGCAGCGAGCAAGTCGTTCAATTCACCGGCCTGAATGGTGGCGGTGATGGCAATGACGCCAGGCTTGAGCGTGTCCTTGAGGATGACTTCGTATTCACCCACGCCATGTTTCTCGGCTTTGTATTTGCTGCCTTCAATATCAATGTCAATTTGGGCATCATTGACGGGACTGTTGTCTTTAAAACGGTCCAGGTAAATCGTCAACTGTTTGCCATCGACGATGCCGACCATTTCCAGATCCTCTGAAACTGCCACGAAACGCGGCAGTGCTGTGCCCTGCGCTTGTGGCGCAGCTTCGCCATGGTCATGACCGGGGCCAGCCATAACCAGGGTACTGAGCAGTGTGAATATCAGCGCCATAAGGGCGGCGGCGGTTGAATGAATGAGTTTCATGGTGTTCCTTGAATTTTTGAGGGGTGTCAGCATCACTCAGGCAGCAAGCCCAAGGACTGCCGCCATGCCGAAATGGCGCTTGCTAGGTCAATTTGGCTGCGAGCGGCTTGTCGAGTAGCTTCCGTGGCCTCGGCCTCAACCCGCAAGCGGGTGGGCAGATCCGTCTCGCCCAGCCTGAACGACTTGTCGACAAAGCCCCTTGACTCGTTGGCCAGCTTGGCTCGTCGCTGCGCGGCGTCGAGTTGGGTGCGTGCGGCATCTAGGCGAGAGGCAGCGCCTCGTTGATCAGCTTGGATTCGGTCCCTCTCTAGGATCAGCCTTGACTGCACTTCTATCGCTTCGGCTTGTGCTGTCGCGATACGGGCGTCATGCCTGGGGCCTGCACCAAAGGGCACGCGAATTCCAACCAAGACAGTCTGGCCGTACCGCTCTCCAAAAGCCCCACGTCCACGGGTGGTTGCCACCGTGAGTTCGGGGTTAGATCGTTTCTGGGTGCTGATCAGCTGAGCCGTACGTTCGGCCATAGTGATTCGGTCTTCCAATTCAGCCAGTAATGGATGGCCAATTGACGCACCCGAACTTGGGGTCGGCTCACCTGCTGCGTTGACTGTCAAGTCAGGCGGAGCCATCTTGCCAGTCAGCGCCATCACTTGTGCCAAAGCTGAGGCAGATGCAGCTTGAGCTTGGGCGGCTTGCGCTTGGGCCGCAGCCACAGCGCCTTCGGCTTGATGCTGGTCTGACTTGGCCAGATCGCCCGCGTTGGTTCGATTGGCGACATCAGCAGCCAGCCGTTGTGCATTGATCAGTTGTTCGCTCGCCAGTTCAGTATCGACGCGAGCTCGCAGCCAGCCCCACCAAGCATCCCTTACGGAAGAAGCAAGCCGCAGTTGTGAGGCGAGCAGCGTGCGCTCAACTGACGAGATTTCAGCTTGAGCCAGATCGGCACTGGCCGTGAGTTGCCCAGGTAGCCAAATGGGAACGGCGATACCCACCTCGGCTTCCCGAGCACCGCTGTTACCGCTCATCCGGTCTGATCGCTGACTGATCTCCAGCGAGGGCGGCTCGGGTGACAGCATCGAAGCAGCTTTGGCTTGGGCCTGCGCGGCGTCGCGACGCGATTGAAGCGCATGCACCTCGGGCTGCCGTTGCCATGCTGTATCGAAAACATCTTTCAAGGACACCGATCCACTCAACGCTCCAGCGGATGTGCCTTGAGCTTGGGCCGTCAGCACCAAGCCACTCAGGGTCATGACCGACAGCACGAAACGAATCGGTGTCGATCTTTTTTTGTTCGAATTCATAACTAATCTCCAATGGTGAAAACATCCAAGGAGATCAGCGAGCAGCGACAACACGTCTCTAGGCGATGACACACAACACACAAAGCGTCATGATCACCCGCACACAGGGGATTCGATAAGAGGAAGAGGTAAGGAAACCCGAGGCTCGCCGATCAGGCAAGCACGGGCCATTTAGGCCGTTCAGGACGTTCTCTTGAAAGCGGAGAAGGAAAGGCCTGAAGGTGAAGTGGGTGATTGTTAGAGGTCGCTACTGTAGTCGGACTCATATCGCTGGTCAGAGCAGCTGTACAACCCATATGACAAGTGGCACAGTCATGGTCCATGCCTGCGGATTGAGAAGAATTTTTGTGGGTCTCTTGGTGGTCATCTGACGCATTTACATGGCTATGGTGACCCGGATGCTCAACAGTTTCAACAGTTTCGTGCTGGCAATAGCTAGCAATTGCTGCCCAGCTGAACTGCAAGGGCAACAACACCAGCAAAAAAATAGCCAGGTACCGTTTCATGTGATCGATTGTAATGACTTAAATTTTCAAGGTCACCGAATGTGCGTTTGTCCTCGAAGAGCTTGAGGTCAATGAAGGGGAACTCTGATTCTTAGCAAGCCTTGAGCGTCAGCTATTTCAACGGCCGCGTGCCCGGGCTATCAGCTCAGCCAGTTCGGGACGCACAGGCAACGGCTCTAAGGCGCTGACCGTAGACCGCCCCGGGTTGCCTAACGGCAGACGCCCGCTTAGGTGGCCCAATGGCACCAACGCCAGGCGAAACAACTGTCCCACTGCCTCAGACCAGCCGCGTGTGCGTATGGACAAGTTAAACATTTGTGCGTGGGTCTGCAAGTGTGGCCTGATGTGCAACTGTCCCACGACATGGGCCGCTTCCAGATAAAGCCAAGCTTGATCCACGGAGACTGCGGTTTTTGCGCTCTGGATCAGTTGGGCGTGGGCGGTGCTGTCAAATGGGCGATTGCCCGATGGCTCAGTGGACGTGGCCATGGTGGTCTTCCTTGGCAATCTCTTCGCCCAGTTCCCCGCGCGCCTGCTGCAGCACAGTCCAGCCACCGTGCAACGCGAGCACCGCCATCAGGCTAGCTACCGCAAGATCGGGCCAGGCCGAGCCGGTACCAAACACGCCCAAGGCCGCGATGAACACGGCACTGTTGCCGATAGCGTCGTTGCGAGAGCACAGCCACACGCTTCGCATGTTGGCATCCCCTTCGCGGAAGGCGTAGAGCATCCATGCCACCGTGATGTTGGCCATCAGCGCCAGGAGGGCTATCGTACCCATGGTGGTGGCCAGAGGCACGCCGCCGTTCCACACCGACCACAGTGCTGCACCCAGCACATACAGGCCAAAACCCATCATGCTCACGGCTTTGAGCATGGCTGCGCGCGCTCGCCATGCCAGCGCCGAAGCCAACACTGCGAGCGACACGGCGTAGTTCATTGCATCGCCAGCAAAATCGACCGCGTCGGCCAGCAAAGAAAGTGACCCAGACTGAACGCCAGCAACGATTTCGACCAGGAACATCGCGGCATTGACCACGAGGGCGATCCAGAGGATCTTGCGGTAACGGGCCAGGTTGACAATGGCATCAAGTTTTGGTGTGTCGTGGTCACAGCAGTGGGCAGACATGGGTGTTCCTTTCAATATTTGCATTGGAAACCCTGGAGCCGCTACAGTGTCAAATCCTTTTTAAATCAGGGCCGTGTCATGCAGATCAAGGAACTTGCCCGCGCCACCGGCGTGGATGTCGAAACCATCCGTTACTACGAAAAACAGGGCTTGATGCCCGCGCCAGCTCGGCGCGACAACGGCTACCGCGACTACGCGGCGGCTCACCTTGAGCGCCTGTCGTTCATCCGCCACTGCCGGGCCCTGGACATGCCGCTGGGCGATGTGAACCGGCTACTGCGATTCGTTGACAAACCGGACACAAACTGCGGCGATGTCGATCTTCTCGTGGACGACCAGCTGGCCCGTGTGCGCGCCCGCCTCAAGAGCATGAGGGCACTGGAGAAGCAGTTGGTACGGCTGCGGGCGCG
>JAIXQV010000184.1 GCA_027485535.1 Oxalobacteraceae bacterium
CCCAGTCAATAAAACCCATGGATCTCAGAAAACTCAAGACCCTGATTGATTTGGTGGCCGAATCCGATATCTCGGAACTCGAGGTCACCGAAGGTGAGAGCAAGGTGCGCATCGTTAAGAATACGTCGCATGCTGCACAAAACCAGGTCGTGATGATGCCCTCGGCAGCAATTGCAGCAAGCGCGGCTGCGCCAGCTGTTGCTGCCGCACCTCCGGCAGCGCCGGCAGCTGCACCAGAAGCCGCACCCACGGGCCATATCGTCAAGTCACCGATGGTCGGGACCTTCTACCGTTCCTCAGCGCCGGGAGCACCCGCCTTTGTTGATATCGGCTCAGTCGTCAAGGAAGGCGATACGCTCTGCATCATCGAAGCGATGAAGCTGCTCAATGAAATCGACGCCGACGCCAGCGGTACCATCCGTCAAATTTTGGTAGAGAACGGTCAGGCGGTTGAGTACGGCCAACCGCTGTTCATCATTGAATGAAGCGCCCTCTCACCGCCGCTGAAAGCTGCATGACTCATGTTTGAAAAAATCCTTATCGCTAACCGCGGTGACCAGCCGCGCAGCGGCGCAGTAACGAAGTTAAATTGCGTAGCTGCCGAAGGCAGCGAAGGCGGTTTCGCCGCGGAGACCACCCATGTTTGAAAAAATACTGATCGCCAACCGCGGCGAAATCGCCTTACGCATACAGCGCGCCTGCCGTGAGATGGGCATCAAGACGGTCGTCGTTCACTCCGAGGCCGATCGCGAGGCTAAGTACGTCAAATTGGCAGACGAGTCGGTTTGTATCGGTCCGCCACCTTCAGCACAAAGCTATCTGTCGATGCCTGCCATCATCAGTGCCGCAGAAGTGACCGACGCTGAGGCGATTCATCCTGGTTATGGCTTTTTGTCCGAAAACGCCGACTTCGCCGAGCGTGTCGAGCAATCGGGTTTTGTCTTCATCGGCCCGCGCTCAGATTCGATCCGCATGATGGGCGACAAGGTTTCTGCCAAGCAGGCCATGATCAAGGCCGGCGTGCCGTGCGTTCCCGGCTCCGAGGGCGCGCTGCCGGATGACCCAAAAATTATCGTGCAAACCGCACGACGTATTGGCTACCCGGTGATCATTAAGGCGGCCGGTGGTGGCGGTGGTCGCGGTATGCGTGTAGTGCATACAGAGGCCGCACTGCTCAACGCTGTCACCATGACCAAGACCGAGGCCGGTGCTGCGTTCGGCAACCCCGAGGTCTATATGGAGAAGTATCTGGAGAATCCGCGTCACGTGGAAATCCAGATTCTGGCCGACGAATTCAAGAATGCCATCTGGCTCGGCGAGCGCGACTGCTCCATGCAGCGCCGTCACCAAAAAGTGATTGAAGAAGCACCGGCGCCCGGTATTCCGCGCAAGCTAATCGAGAAGATCGGCGATCGCTGCGCAGACGCCTGCCGCAAAATTGGTTATCGCGGCGCAGGTACCTTTGAGTTCTTGTACGAAAACGGTGAGTTTTACTTCATCGAGATGAATACGCGAATTCAGGTCGAGCACCCGGTCACTGAAATGATTACCGGTATCGATCTGGTGCAGGAGCAGATTCGCATCGCTGCCGGTGAGCGGCTGCGCTTCAAGCAGCGCGATATCGTTCTAAAAGGCCATGCGATAGAGTGCCGCATCAACGCCGAGGATCCGTTCAAGTTCACGCCGTCGCCCGGTCGGATTCAGGCGTGGCATGCGCCAGGCGGCCCTGGTATTCGGGTCGACTCGCACGCTTACGCCGGCTATTTCGTCCCCCCCAACTACGACTCGATGGTCGGCAAAGTGATCTCCTACGGTATCACTCGCGAGCAAGCGATCCGACGTATGCAGATCGCGCTGTCCGAGATGGTGGTTGAAGGTATACAAACCAATATCCCGCTGCACCGTGAGTTGATGGTGGATGGACGCTTTATCGAGGGTGGCACCAACATTCACTACCTCGAGCAAAAGCTAGCCAACAAAAAGTAAACACCATGAGCTGGACCGAGATCGTGATCGAATTGCCCCGCGCACAAGCCGAACAAGTATCGGATGCGCTAATTGAAGCGGGCGCCTTGTCGGTCTCGGTGGAAGATGCAGATCAGGGGACCGAAGCAGAGCAGCCCTTGTTCGGTGAACCTGGTATGGAACCAACTGCCCACGCGTGGGAGCGTAGCCGTGTGGTGGCACTCACACCTGCTGACGCAGATCACACCGCGCTGGTGAATCAAGCCAAAGCCCAATGCGACGACATCAGTCAAATCAGCTTCACGCTGCGTGCCGTGGCCGAACAAGATTGGGTTCGGGTGACACAAGCGCAGTTCGATCCAATTCCGATTGGTCAAAACATTTGGGTAGTACCGAGCTGGCATGCCGCGCCACAAGCAGATGCGCTGGTGCTTGAGCTGGATCCGGGCTTAGCCTTCGGTACCGGTAGTCATCCGACCACGCGCCTGTGCATGGAGTGGCTGGAGCAGCATGTGCAAGCAGGTTGCAGCGTGCTCGACTATGGCTGTGGCTCTGGCATCCTGGCGATCTTGGCGCGTAAGCTCGGCGCGATGACCGTGGATGGCATTGATATCGATCCGCAGGCGATCAACGCCGCGCGCGACAACGCCGAGCGTAATCAATGCACCGATACAAACTGGTTCATACCCGCCGATTTCGCGCTCGCGCGCGAAGGTGCGCGCTATGACATCGTTGCTGCCAATATTCTTTCCGGTCCGTTGAAGCTAATGGCGCCAATGCTGGCTAGCCGGGTAGCGCCCGGCGGTGCGATGGTGCTGTCGGGCATCTTGGCGCGCCAAACCGACGAGCTGATCGCGAGCTACGCACCCTACATCACGCTCGCTGTAGCGGCTGAGCGTGACGGTTGGATTGCGCTCGCTGGCCGCAAGGAGCACTGAGCATGGAGCAACTGGCAACTCAATGTCCGCACTGCGGTACACAATTCCGCGTGACGCTAGCCCAGCTGGAGCTGCGCGATGGCCGAGTGCGTTGCGGTAGCTGTCGTGAGGTGTTCAATGGCATCGATACGGTGTTCGAGTACACCGGCGAACCCAGCGCCGCTCCAAGCGCTGATAATCAGGCTAGTGAGTCAGAAGATTTCTCGAACCGAATGACCTTGTTCGATGTTGGCACGCCAAGCGGCACGAAAAATGTTGGCAGCGAATCCAACATGCAGGAAGAACTGGACGCACTATCGCGCGCCATCTCGGATCTCCAGAGCAAACCTTGGGCGCCAACACCTGTCAACGAGCGTACCGAGTTCGCCGATGAGCAGCCTGTCTCATCTGCAGCAGCCTCCAACGCGCCAGAACAGCCCGGCTTTGTGAAGGAAGCGCGTGAACAGGCACGCGGCGGCAGCGGCCGACGTGTATGGCTATGGGTCGGCATCCCGCTGCTATTGCTGGCATTGATTGCTCAACTGAGCTGGATGTTTCGAAATGAGATCGCAGCGCGCTCACCGCAAGCAGGCAAGCTGCTGCGTGCGGCCTGCGTGCGCTTGCATTGCGAGATCAAACTACCCCTCAATCTCGAGCAGCTGTCCTTGAGCTCTAGCCGTCTGGAGCAAGCACCACCCTCCGAATCTGCCCCTGCAGCCGCTGGTAACGGCAGCGAGGCTGCGCTGCCGATGACGCTCATCGCGCTGCTACAAAATACGTCCGATACCGCGCAAACCTGGCCTGCTCTGGAGCTGACACTGCGCGACACCGATGGCACGCTGCTGGTTCGTAAGGTATTCCTAGCGCATAACTACGTCACCCCGAATGAGCTGCGCGAGGGGATGCCCGCGCGCTCCGAGCGCGAAATTCGACTTCCACTCGCGCTGACCGGCGAGCCCCCGGCGGGTTTCGCCGTGAGCATTTTCTACCCTTAACGCCTTTGCCATGACTTCTCTGATCTGCGGCTCGCTCGCTTTTGACACCATCATGTCCTTCCACGGCCGCTTCTCGGAGGCGCTGCTGGCTGACCAGCTACATAAAATCAATGTCGCTTTTTTGGTGCCGAATATCCGACGCGAATATGGCGGCTGCGCGGGCAATATTGCGTATAACTTGAAGCTGTTGAATGGCGATCCTTTGATTATGGCCACGCTGGGGCAAGACGGCGCGCCTTATGTCGAACGACTGAATACACTGGGCATCAGTACGCGTTGCATACGTGCTTATGATGACGCCTACACCGCGCAAGCATTCATCACGACCGATGAATCGAATAACCAGATCACTGCCTTCCACCCCGGTGCGATGTCGAACTCGCATCACAACAAGGTGCAGGACGCAGGCGGCGTTAAGCTCGCCATCATTGCACCCGATGGACGTGATGGCATGATCGAGCATGCACGCGATTGCGCAGCGCTTGGTATTCCGTTCATCTTCGATCCGGGTCAAGGTCTTCCCATGTTCAGCGGCGAAGAGTTGAAGCAGTTCATCGAGATGGCGACCTATGTCGCAGTCAATGATTACGAAGCCGAGTTATTGACCGAGCGTACTGGCCTGAGTTTGGGCGAAATTGCAGAGCGTGTCTCGGCGCTTGTTGTCACGCGTGGCGAGCAAGGCGCTGAAATCTTCACCGCAGAAACACGCTACGACATCCCGGTCGTCAAAACCGATAAAGTGATTGATCCTACTGGCTGTGGTGATGCCTTCCGCGCCGGTATGCTATTCGGTCTGACGCGTGGCATGGATTGGATGACGATCGGCCGACTCGCCTCGCTGATGGGCGCCATCAAAATCGAAAGCCAGGGCGGGCAAAATCATGCGCCCACCGTTGAAGCTATTGAAGCTCGCTTCGAGCAAGAGTTCGGCTACCGATTTGTTTGAAAGAACGGCGACGGCCCATCGGCGACTCGCCCCGGATGACGTTACTGCGCTGATGCTGTTAGCCGCGCGCAAGCCTCTTGCACCGACATTGTGGTCTTCACCGAGATCATTTTTTTTCTGCTCGACAAACCCTGCAGCAAATTGACATCGCGTCTTGCCACCCCCAATAACTCGGCAATGGTTGACTGTAGGGCATCGTTAGCTTTGCCATCGACTGGCGGCGCCTTGAGCTTCAACTTCAGTGCGCCATCGTGCTCGCCAACCACCGCCGATACAGCGGCGCCTGGCTGCACATATAGCGCTAAACGCAACTAATCGCCCTGACGGCTGCACCAGTCTTGCGACATCAATAAATAGCGTAGACCAAATTCTCCACAACGAAGACGAGAATCCGCAGCGCCAAGAATGCAAGAATCGGCGACAAGTCGATGCCCGAGATTGAGGGCAAAATTCGCCGAAAGGGTTTCAGCAGGGGATCCGTCAGCGCACGTACTGTCGGTGCAATCGGGGCGTGAGGGTTCACCCAGCTCAGAATCACCTCCAGAATAAGTAGGCCGATAAAGCTGTACGCAATCGTGTGCACCAGCGAGAGTAGCGACAATAGCAGCCATGGCTCAAGCCCAAACGCCGAGCGCACACCGAGCTGAATCGCAATCGCCGCGAGCGTAATCAGGCAGGCCCCGATCAGACTTGCCCAGTCTTGCCCGCCCAAACCAGGCAGTGCACGTCTGAGCGGCAACACCAGCCAGTCAGTCAGGCGAAAAATCAGCTGCCCAAGCGAAAACGGTGGTCGAACACGTACCGCCTGCATCCAAAAGCGGAACAGCATGAGTCCCGCGACGATCGTCGCGACGGTGTCAATGATCAGATTGAAGATCGAAGAGAGCACCTTGATCCTTTATCGCTGAGGAAACGTACAGCGCGCAGTTGTGATGACTACGCCGCACTGCTTTTATTGTGAACGGGCACGATTGTGCCTGAATCTCTGTGCACTTCGAACCAAAAAAAACCGCTGCAGCCCGGGAGCCAGCAGCGGTGTTTTCGCTCGCGCCCCGATGGGCTTCGAGCCGCAGGCGCTTAAGGACGCAGACCGGTCGGAAATGGCCAAGCGGCTGCCGGGCTCAGGACGGTCGTCGCTGGCGCAGCTGGTGCTGGTGCTGGTACCGGTGCTGGCGCCGGTGCTACCGGTGCTGCCGCTACTGGCTTGGCGACGACGGCTGGCTTTTTCGGCGCTGCTTTTTTCGGTGCTGCTTTGCTTGGTGCCGCCTTCTTCGGCGCCGCTTTTTTAGGCGCTGGCTTCTTGGCGACAACCTTCTTAGCTACCGGTGACTTGGCTGCAGCCTTCTTGACTACTTTCTTGGCGACGACTTTCTTGGCGACGACTTTTTTCTTCGCCACGACCTTTTTCTTGGCTGCTGGCTTTTTGGGTGCCGCTTTTTTCGCTACTGTTTTTACAGCCTTCTTGGTGACCTTCTTCGCTACTTTCTTTGCAGCCTTTTTCGCGACTGGCTTCTTCACTGCTTTTTTGGCGACTTTCTTTGCAACCTTCTTCACTGCTTTTTTAGGCGCTGACTTCTTCGCTGCCTTTTTAGCGACTTTCTTGACTGCGGCCTTCTTCACTACCTTCTTGACCGCTTTTTTCGCTACGACCTTCTTCTTCGGAGCAGCCTTTTTGGCGACGACCTTTTTCTTGGCCGCCGGCTTCTTCTTTGCTGCTGGTTTTTTCTTTGCTGTTGCCATGACTTTCTCCTTCACGTGATCGCTATCACTCAGGTACAAGGTTAAAACCCGACCGGGCAATATGCCGGGTCGAGTTATTCATCGGCACAAGCAGAGCTCGCCGCTTGCGCTAATGAATACGGCAGCAGCTGAGCTGCCGCATCACGGAAGGGATGCAGCAGTTCAGCTCCTTCGGCTGCACGGCATTCGGAAGCCCGCATCAGCCAAAAAAAACGCCGGTAACAACGCGATCAGTCCCAGCTCAGCGCACCGCCAGTCTGGTACTCAATCACGCGGGTCTCGAAGAAATTACGTTCCTTTTTCAGATCGATCATCTCGCTCATCCAAGGGAATGGATTCTCTTCGTGCTCGAACAGCGGTTCCAGACCAATCTGCATCGCACGCCGATTGGCGATGAAACGCAGGTAGCTCTTGAACATGGGCGCGTTCAACCCCAACACGCCCCGCGGCATTGTATCCTCGGCATAGCGATATTCCAACTCTACTGCCTGAAGAAATAGCGATCTGATCTCTTCCTTGAATGGGACAGTCCACAGATGTGGGTTCTCGAGTTTGATGGTGTTGATCAGATCAATCCCGAAATTGCAGTGCATGGACTCGTCGCGCAGGATGTACTGGTACTGCTCGGCAGCACCCACCATCTTGTTCTGGCGGCCCAGCGCCAGGATCTGGGTAAAGCCCACATAGAAGAACAGCCCCTCCATCATGCAGGCGAACACGATCAGCGACTTCAGCAGTTGCTGGTCGGCCTCTGGGGTGCCGGTCTGGAAAGTCGGGTTGGTCAGGGTGTCGATGAATGGGATCAGGAACTCATCCTTGTCGCGGATCGACTTGACCTCATGATAGGCATTGAAAATCTCGCCCTCGTCCAAGCCCAGCGACTCGACGATGTACTGGTAGGCGTGGGTATGGATCGCCTCTTCAAAGGCTTGGCGCAGCAAATACTGCCTCGCTTCGGGATTGGTGACATGCCGGAAGATCGCCA
>JAIXQV010000236.1 GCA_027485535.1 Oxalobacteraceae bacterium
CGCGAGCTGCTCGGCTTTGCGACGCTGATAGGCACTGAAATTACCGTCATAGGACTGCAAGCGTCCACGATCCAGCTCGACGATTCGCGTCGCCACTTTGTCTAGAAAACTTCGATCATGCGTAATGAACAACAGGCTGCCACGGAATTCACGCAGCAACTCCTCGAGCCACTGTATCGACGAAAAATCCAGGTGGTTAGTTGGCTCGTCGAGCAGCAACACATCTGGCGATGCGACCAAGGCACGCGCCAATGCCACACGCTTTTTCATACCCCCGGACAGAGTCGCGATCTGGCGCTGCCCATCGAGTTGCAAACGCTGCAAGGTGGTCTCAATACGATTACTTAGATTCCATCCATCAGCAACATCCAACTCAGCCTGTAGTGTATGCAGTCGCTCCAGTAATGCCGTGTCATCGGCACTCCCCAATTGTTCGGAGAGTTGATAGTAGGTCGTGAGTGCTTCACGAATATGGGCAATGCCACCGGCCACCGCGTCAAAAATCAGACTATCGTCATCGAATTGCGGTTCCTGTTCAACGTAAGTGACGCGCAGGCCTTGCTGCAGCACCAGCAGTCCGTCATCAAGCTTCGCTTGGCCAGCAATGACTCGTAGTAGCGACGACTTGCCTGTGCCATTCCGTCCGATCAGGCCGATGCGCTCACCCGCCTCGAGCGAGAACTCAGCATGATCAAGTAGCGCAACATGGCCGAAGGCCAACTGAGCATTGCTTAAGGAGATAACTGCCATAGACCAGCTTTGCCCCAATAACAGCGACGATTGAAGATAGAGATAGTGCATTGTACTGGCACTACGAGCAGCCATCGTGGTTCGTCCGGCCTGATTGGCCAAAGGCCCTCAGTTATAATTCCGCATCAGATGCACACGCAAATTAATTGCCCAATAATGATGTGGTCGATCCTGTGGCGCAGATTTACCCGTCCATGCAAGACCGGTCAAATGAGGGCCCCGGCGGTAGCCGCCAGCAGTTTGGTCTAGGGTTTACGCCAGGCGTTCGTGTTGCGCTGATGTCCTCGCCGTAGTTCAATGGATAGAACGAGTGCCTCCTAAGCGCTAGATACAGGTTCGATTCCTGTCGGCGGGACCATCGATGAGCGACGATATCTACATCATCACCAGACGAGGCGCCGCATGAGTGCTCTGCTTTACGCAGCCACGATTTTTTCCAGCGCTTTCTTGCTGTTTCTGGTTCAGCCAATTGTCTCGAAACACATCCTGCCTTGGTTTGGCGGATCGGCCGCTGTATGGGCCACTTGTCTGGTGTTCTTTCAAAGTGCCCTGCTGCTGGGCTATGCCTACGCAGATCGCATTACGCGCTGGTTGCCACCCCGCCGACAGCCATGGCCGCATGCCGCATTACTCCTGATCAGCCTGCTGATGTTGCCGGTGTTGGCGGACCCGAGCTGGCGACCTGCCGGCGATGAGGACCCAAGCCTCCATATCTTGTTGCTACTCAGCGCCACCGTCGGCTTGCCCTATCTGATGCTATCCACGACCGGCCCACTGATTCAGGCGTGGGCAGCAAATAGCGGCCACGGTGCGAAGGTTTACCGACTCTTCTCTTTGTCCAACCTGGCGTCACTGTTGGCGCTACTGTGCTACCCCTTCTTGATCGAACCTTGGCTCTCACTGCAAGCACAGTCCTTGGTTTGGTCTCTGATCTACGCTTGCTTTGTGGGTCTTTGCATCGCCTCGGGCATCACGTTAACCCGGAATAGCACCCAAACAGTCGTCCAACAAAACGTAGCAGAGCAAGATCAGCCGCCCACACTCGGGCGCCAGATCTTATGGCTGTCCCTTGCAGCGCTGAGTGCTTGGTTATTACTCGGCGTGACCAATCACATCACGCAAAATATCGCGGCCATCCCTTTCCTGTGGATCTTGCCACTGACGATTTATCTGCTCAGCTTCGTGCTCTGCTTCGAGAGCGAGCGCTGGTACCGTCGTAGCTGGTGGCTGCCGCCTTTTGTTGTGCTGATGGCGACTGCTGCCTATGGACTGCAAGATAACAAGCTTGGATTGAATATCGTTTGGGCTATTCCGCTTTATTGCGGCACGCTATTGGTTGCGACAATGTTCTTGCATGGCGAGTTGGCTGCGCTTCGTCCAGGCACGCGATATCTCACACGCTTCTATTTAGCCTTGTCGCTTGGTGGCGCCATCGGCGGCGCCTTGGTTGGTCTGTTAGCGCCTCGGATATTGCCCGCCTACTATGAACTTGGTATTGGCTTTGTACTGACAGGCTTGTTGGCGGCCTTCGTCATGCGTGATAAAAAAATCACGAGCGCGATCGGCTTATTGCTAGCGCTTGTCTGCGCAATGATGCTGTGGCGGCAGATTCACACCGACCTGAACTCCGCGCGTCTTTTGACCCGAAATTTTTACGGTCGGCTTCTGGTACGTGATCTACCAACGTCAACGCCGGGTGTCACGGTGCGCCGTCTGCTACATGGTGCCATTCTGCACGGTGAAGAATATTTATCTGGTCCGAACCATAACAAGCCGACGACCTACTATGGCATCAGTTCCGGTATTGGCCGATTACTCGCCGTACCCGATGATATTGGCCATCGCGTTGTTGGTGTGGTGGGTCTTGGTACGGGCACCCTGGCTGCTTATGGAGAGCAAGGCGATCGCTTCCGCTTTTATGACATCGACCTGGCGGTGATCGCTATTGCGCAAACGGAGTTTGGCTACCTGCGAAACAGCCACGCAAGCATCGAGACGGTACTCGGCGATGCCAGACTCAATCTTGAACGCGAAGCACCCAACGGTTTTGATGTACTGGTGATTGATGCGTTCTCAGGTGATTCAATACCGGTGCATCTGATCACGCGCGAAGCGCTTGCCTTATACCGTCAACACATGAAACCTGACGGCGTGATCGCATTCCATGTATCGAATCGGTACCTGTCGCTGGCGCCAGTTGTCGAGAAACTTTCTGAGGATGCAGGCATGTACGCTATGCTCATCTCGGACAATCAGCCCACCGCACCGCTGCTGAACACTGACTGGGTACTGGTTGCAGCGAGTAGAGAGGCACTGATGAAGCCTTCGCTAGTGCGAGTCGCCAAGAAGCCGCCCATTATTGACGGTTTGCAGCCGTGGACAGATGACAGCAATAACTTGTTTAAGGTACTGAAATAAAACGGTTACGTAGCGTACAGCTTCTCACGTGTCTCTACGCCATGGCTGCACCCACGCCGTGAATTAGGGAAGCTAAGCGCTTTAGCGACAGACTGCCATCAGCAAAGCTTCATCCTGACTACCCGGCTTGATGGCGACCCAGCGTAGCCGGGTTTCCATCACACTGACTTCAGACCCCTGAGCATTTTTACCTGCGTAGCGAGTGACGCGTTCAGCACCGGAGGCGCGCTTTACGCAATCAACTGCCGTTAGCATCTTCTCTGAGTAGTAATCAGTACCTTCTAGGGTTGTCATGACCTTCGAAAAATTCGTCAGGGTCCAAACTCTGACAAGCGCTGAGTCTCGGCTCACAAAATTTGGATCGAATAAATCCTCGGCCTCCGAGCTACGGTAATAGGGCTGCCAGTTGGCATACGCGCTTGAACTCAAAAGGAGTACCAGCGCTAAAAAGAGATTTTTCATTAATTTAATTTACGCGGCTTACCAAAGTTTCCCTCCTTGGGAAACAGGAAGGTTGTCTTACTCGGGCCCATACCCACGATTTGTACGATAGCGCCCTCCTCACCAGCGGAACCGTCATAGTGCACAGCACCTGCTTTGTGGAACATGTAGCTACCTGTCTTCAAAGGCGTGGTGAGCTGTGGATCCCAGCTATCGTCCATGCCTGCGTTCCAGGTTCCCTGCACCACGATGACATGCCGGTCCTCGCCATGGAAATGCGGTGAGCTCATCACACCCGGCGGGAAATAGGCGCGAATCACATACATACCTGGCTTTCCAGGATCACCAAATACCACGGCTAATTTTGCTCCAGAGCCAGCGTCTTTCCAGACCAATTTCTCAGGAGGGATGATCAGAAAATCAGTCTCACTGGGCGCTGAGTGGGTCGGCGCTACCGTCAATACCGATGCCAGCGATAAGGCTGCCAATGGCAAAAATACCTTCCCCCGCATGAGATTCCCCTTGATGAAAATTTTGTTTAAAAATTTATATGACTACTTGATCAAACCATAGCACAGCACCCTTATCTGGAATAATGAAAAAACTTCGTCTCGCGCAGGCATAATGCCGCTTAATCACTTATTTTGATAATCAAAGGAGATCCCAATGAAGCTCGTGCGCTACGGTCGACCCGGCAATGAAAAACCAGGACTCATTGATGCAGACGGCAAGCTAAGAGATCTGTCGTCCATCATTGACGATATCGCACCAGCGCAGCTCTCCGATAAATCGTTGGCCAAACTTAGCCGTATCAAGCCCGCAAACCTGCCAGTAGTGCGCGGCAAGCCACGCTTCGGTGTACCGTTGGCCGGTATCGGCAAGATCGTCGCTATCGGCCTGAATTACGCAGATCACGCCGCAGAGGCAGGGTTACGTGTACCGACCGAGCCGATTATCTTCATGAAGGCCATCACCTGTCTCAACGGCCCGAATGATGATGTGATGCTACCCAAAGAAGTGACCAAGGCCGATTGGGAAGTCGAGCTAGGTGTGGTGATTGGAACGAAAGCGCAATATGTCAGCGAGCGGCAAGCCCTGTCACATGTTGCTGGCTATTGCATCGTGAACGATGTGTCCGAGCGTGCGTTCCAAACCGAGCGTGGCGGCACCTGGGATAAAGGCAAGGGCTGCGATACTTTTGGTCCGGTAGGCCCTTGGTTGGTCACGCGCGATGAGATCAGCAACCCGCAGCGGCTGAATCTTTGGCTAGACCTGAACGGCGAGCGCTGCCAGACCGGTAACACACGCACCATGATTTTTTCTGTTGCGAAGATTGTTAGCTACGTCAGCCGCTTCATGACGCTCATGCCTGGCGATGTTATTGCGACCGGTACACCACCGGGTGTTGGCATGGGAATGAAACCGCCCCGCTTCCTGGAGGCGGGTGATGAGATGCGACTAGGTATCGATGGCCTGGGTGAGCAGCATCAGCGGGTGGTGGCCTACCGTAAGGCGCGATAATCACCCTCCGCTGGCGCATCACTCGGCATCGGGCTGGTGCGCTGGCGAAGCATTTATGAAGGCTGGTAGCTTCAAGCAGGCCTCGTTGATGCGCAGAATGGTCGGCATTTTTGATAAATCGCACTGCATGCGCTGCCCGTTGGCGACCTGAGGCACCAAGATGCAATCCGCCAAGCCAGGGGCGTCGCCAAAGCAGAACTGACCAACGCGAGCATCCTGCGCCAACACGCGCTCGACGCTAGCGAGCCCCTGCTCGACCCAATGGCGATACCAACGGTTCTTGTCTTCCTCAGACGCGCCCATCTCATGCTGCAAGTAGCGTAGTACCCGCAAGTTATCGATAGGATGAATGTCACAGGCGATCGATAGCGCGATACTGCGTACCCATGCTCTGTCTTTAGGATCGGGTGGCAATAAGGCAGGCAGTGGATAAACTTCCTCGAGATATTCAATAATCGCGAGCGACTGCGTCAGTACATCGCCGTCCGGTAGTTGGAGCGAAGGCACTAGCGCATCCGGATTCAGCTTGCGGTATTCGGCATGGAATTGCTCACCTCCCCCCTTTAATAAATGCACGGGGATCAGGTCAACCGGCAAACCCTTGAGATTCAGCGCAATTCGCACCCGGTAGGAGGCCGAGCTCCGAAAGTAGCTATATAGTTTCATCGCTATAAAGACCAATTTGATGGCATTCATTATGCCAGCCGCGTGCTTATTCCCCGCCGGTAATTCGAGCTCGATTCACGATCTGCCAGATCATCCGTGGAACACTGCTAATCCGCTTGGTCACCAATCGCTTTCGACCATTTCCGGAGGTGCACTATGCGGCCAAATAGTACTAGTCAATTTCTCACCGCTTCGCAACAAACTGCGTGGGATAGCGGCAATCATGAGGCAATCCAAGCTGCCGATGACACCGCACTAGCGCAAGCCATCATGGCAAGCCTGGCGGAGCTGGAAGATATACAAACGCAAGACGATACGACAAGCGAGGATGACCTGATTCAAACAGCGATTGCAGAAAGCTTGAAGCCATCTGGTAAAGGCAGGTCACCGATCGATCAACAGAAAAACGCAGAGGCCTATCTCGATCTTCAAGCACAGAGGACCGCTGGATTACGGACCTGGTTTGAAAAAAATGGTTTTGATGTCATCCACAACTCAGGTGGCCGCTCGAACAACTGCTTTCTGATCTCACTCCTGCAACATGCGACCGGTGACTACCGCAGCGAGCATACGGCAGAGGTTCGCCACTACCGTCAGCAATTAATGAAATGGGACAAGACCATCAAGAAAAATGACCCGCTACCCTCTTCCGGCAAGCTCATCGAGAATTTGATCGAACTAGTTCTCAAAGATAAAAAATGTAATCGCAGATTCGCGATCGCTGGCCCATCGCTAGGTTCCGAACCGAGCTGGCATTTTTACGGAAAAGGCAAAGATTACGCGATCATCTTCGATCAATCCGGTCATTATGAAGCGGTCATTCCGCGCCAGGCCAAGGTGGGCTGATTCCTGATGACCTTTTGATTGACTGATGATCAGCTAGGTCGATGACACTCGTAAAGGAAACACAGCAATTTATGACAGCACTTGCAGTCGTTCAGCCAGCTCATACTCAGCCGCCGAGGTAGGCCTCTACCACCCGCGCATCCTGCAGTAAGTTAGCGGCCGTATCGTGCAGCACGATGCGGCCGCTTTCCATGACATAGCCACGCGTTGCGATCGCTAATGCCTGTCTGACGTTTTGTTCAACCAGCAAAATAGTCACGCCTTGCTGTGCCACTTCACGCACGACCTCGAAGATACGCTCGACCATGATGGGCGCCAGGCCCATTGATGGCTCATCTAGTAGTAATAGTCGCGGCCGACTCATGAGCGCGCGCGCCATCGCTAGCATCTGCTGCTCACCGCCCGATAAGGTACCCGCCAGCTGCGATTGTCGTTCTTTGAGACGCGGGAAGGTATCGAACCAGCGCTCGATATCTGCCGCGATATCGGCTAAATCATCGCGTGCATACGCACCCATCAAGAGGTTTTCACGGATCGTCATGCGAGTGAAGACACCACGCCCCTCGGGCACCATCGCCAGTCCCAGTTGGGGCAAACGATGTGGTGCCACTGCATCGATCGCGCTGCCCGCGAAATGAACCGAACCACTATAACGTGAGGCCGCAAGCGTGCGTGTGATTGCCTTCAGCGTCGTGGTCTTGCCCGCACCATTGGCACCGATCAGGGTGACCAACTCGCCCTCACCCACATCCAGCGAAACCTCACGCACTGCCTGAATACCACCAAAGGCTACCGACAGCGCATTTACCCGCAGTAGTGGAGTCATGCTCATGCCGCCTCGTGGCCCAAGTAGGCGGCGATCACATCCGGGTTGCGCTGCACTTCCGCGGCGCTGCCGTCTGCGATCACTTTGCCGTAATCAAGCACTGTGATCTGATCGCACAACTTCATCACCATCTTGACATCATGTTCGATCAGCAAAATTGTCGTGCCCATCGCACGTATCTGTTGCAATAACTCGCTCAGACTGGCCTTCTCGGTGGCGTTCATGCCGGCTGCCGGCTCGTCGAGGGCAAGCAGTAGTGGCTCGGTCGCCAGCGCTCGCGCGATCTCAACCCGACGCTGGTCACCATAGGAAAGATAGCGCGCTGTGCGATGCGCTAATCCATCGATACCGACCAGTGCCAGTAAAGCCAACGCTTTGCGCTCGATTTCATTTTCTTCGTCGCGCGCTGCTTGATGCCGCAAGACTGCCCCCAGCACACCTTGGCGAGTTCTCACATGACGTCCGACCATCACATTCTCGAGCGCGCTCATCTCTCCAAACAAGCGCAGGTTCTGAAACGTCCGTGCGATGCCTGCTTGCGCAACAAGGTGTGGCGAGGATGGTGAGTAGGCTTGGCCGTTTAGCGTAAAGCTGCCGCTGTCTGGCTGATAGAGTCCAGTGATCACGTTGAAGCAGGTTGTTTTGCCAGCGCCATTGGGCCCGATCAGGCCATGGATTTGTCCGCCTTGCACCGCTAGGCTGACATTGTCCAAAGCCTGCAAACCGCCGAATCGCTTGCTTGCGCCTTGTACGGAAAGTAGCGGCGCGGTCACGCTGAACCTTCCGCGGCAATCATCTGCTGCTCTTTGCGCGGCGATGGCCAAAGCCCTGACGGGCGTGCCAACATGATTAGCACCAATGCCAAGCCATACAGTAATTGCCGCAGCACTTCGGCATCCATCCAGACCTGTCCGAACAAAGCCGTCTGCACCGGCTCGACGGTGTGGCGCAACAGTTCGGGCAACACCGCCAGCAGTACGGCGCCGAATATGACGCCGGGAATATGGCCGATACCACCGAGCACCACCATCGCCAGAATCGCGATTGAATCGGTGAGCGTGAATGATTCGGGCGAGATGAATCCCTGAAACGCGCCAAACATGGCGCCAGCGACGCCCCCGAAACTGGCACCCATCGCGAACGCGAGCAGCTTCATATTGCGAACATTGATCCCCATCGCCTTGGCTGCTGTCTCGTCTTCACGAATCGCTATCCACGCGCGACCCAAACGCGAGTACTGTAGGCGAGATGAAAAAATAACGGTCGCTACACACAGTAACAAGAAAAGATAGTAATAGGCATTTACCGAGGGAATCGACAGATCACCTACTCTCACCACACCGGCCTCGCCGGCAAGCGAGACACTACCAATCCGAATCGGATCAATCAGATTAATGCCTTGCGGGCCATTGGTGATATTGATCGGGCCATTCAGGTTATTCATAAAGATGCGAATGATCTCGCCAAATCCGAGCGTGACTATCGCAAGATAGTCACCGCGCAGCTTGAGCGTTGGCGCACCAAGCAAAGCACCTGCGATACCCGCCACCAAGGCAGCCAGCGGCACGATCAACCAAACAGACAGATGAATACCCTGCGCAGCAATCGCCGGGCCTACGAACTCGGTTACCCAAGTCGCTAACGCGGGGTAATCGATCTGTAAGGACTCAATCGTCGCTACCAGTTGAGGGGACGAGAGCAATCCGGCAAGGTAGGCACCAATCGCAAAGAAAGCGACATAGCCAAGATCAAGCAAACCGGCAAAACCAACCACGATGTTCAAGCCGAGTGCCAGCATGATGTACAGCAGCGCGACATCAGCGATGCGCACCCAGGCATTGCCGAAAGGTGCGGCAAGAAAAGGGAAAACCAGTACCGCAGTCACGAACAACGCGAGCTTGATGCGCGATGACGAGGCGACTTCAGTCGTGCTCATGCAAACATACTCCCAGCGTCACGAACGATCAGCCACTCGTTCACCCATCAAACCGGATGGGCGTAGCGTAAGCACCAGAATCAGCACAATAAAGGCAAAGATATCCTGGTAGTGGCTCCCCAGAACGCCTGCGGTGAAGTCACCGATGTAACCCGCGCCCAAGCTCTCAATGAGGCCGAGCAGAATGCCACCCAGCATAGCGCCATAGATATTCCCGATGCCGCCCAACACAGCGGCAGAAAACGCTTTGAGTCCCGGCACGAAGCCCATTGCAAACTGCGCCGACGCGTAGTTCGCTGCCCACATAACGCCGGCGACTGCGGCCAAGGTCGCGCCGATCGCAAAGGTCAACATGATCACGCGATTCGCATCGACGCCCATCAGCGCAGCAACGCGTGGGTTCTCGGCAACTGCACGCATGGCGCGCCCGATACGGGTACGCTCTACTAACAAGGTGAGCGCCAGCATCGAGACCAAGGCAAGCACCAGCAAAAGTATCTGGGTCGGTGTGATCAAGCCACCGGCAACATGAAAAGGCTCGACCGGCAGTACTTGCGGAAACGGCAGCGGATCACGCCCCCACAGCATCATGGCGAATGTTTGCAGCAGAATCGAAACCCCGATCGCTGTAATCAAAGGCGCGAGTCGCGGCGCATGCCGGAGGCGGCGATAAGCAATGCGCTCAATCAGCAGACTGACGATGACGCATACTGGTACGGCACCCAACACGGCGATAGCTAATTTGATGAGCCCGGGCCACTCAGGCACCCAATGCTGCAGTAGCTGCAAAATCGACCAGCCAGTGAGTGCGCCGATCATCAACACATCACCGTGGGCAAAGTTGATCAGATTCAGCACACCGTAGACCATGGTGTAACCCAAAGCGATCAAGGCATACATGCTGCCCAGCACTAAACCATTAATCAGCTGCTGGACCAGCATCTCCATCGTGATTACTGTTGCTCTGGTCGTGCCGAAAGTCCTTTCGGCAGCGGGAAAGTGACATGTTCCTGGACGCCATCAAGCTCACGAACCGAGGTCACCCCCAATGCTCGCAGACGCGTGATGACTTGCTGCACCAGCACTTCCGGTGCCGACGCACCTGCAGTCACACCGATGCGGGTCTTGCCAGTGATCCACGTGGCATCAATTTGACTCGCGTCATCCACCATATAGGACTCAACACCGTTTTTCTCTGCAACCTCGCGCAAACGGCTGGAGTTCGAACTACTCGGGCTACCCACCACGATTAACAACTCCACTTGCGGCGCCATAAACTTCACAGCCTGCTGCCGATTAGTGGTTGCGTAGCAGATGTCGCTTTTCTTGGGCTCGGCAACATTCGGAAACCGACGCTTCAGGGCATCGATAATGCCGGCAGTGTCATCTACCGAGAGTGTGGTCTGCGTTACGTAAGCCAAACGATTCGGGTCACGTACTTGCAGTTGCTCGATATCTTCGATGGTTTCGATCAAGTACATGCCGCCATCCGACTGCCCCATGGTGCCCTCAACCTCCGGATGACCATGGTGACCAATCATCACAATCTCCATACCCTCAGCACGCATCTTGGCAACCTCGACGTGCACCTTGGTGACCAGCGGACAAGTAGCATCGAACACGCTCAGGCCGCGCTCATCAGCCTCAACTTTCACCGCTCGCGAAACACCATGCGCTGAGAACACCAAATGACTACCGGGTGGGACTTCAGCCAAATCTTCAACGAAGATCGCGCCTTTGGCGCTTAGCTCATCGACGACATACCGGTTATGCACAATCTCATGTCGCACATAGATGGGTGCGCCGAATTGCGCGATCGCGCGTTCAACAATCTCGATGGCGCGGTCAACTCCAGCACAAAATCCGCGTGGCTGCGCGAGTAGAATTTCTTTCGACTGCTCCACCTTCGCCCCCTTTTATAGAATTCCGATAATGTTCACTTCAAATGTCACCGGCCTGCCCGCTAACGGGTGGTTAAAGTCGAACAGCGCATCATCCTCACCGAGCTCCAGTAAAACACCCGCAAAGCGCCCACCGCTGGGGGCCGCGAAATCCACCAGATCACCAACGGCGTAGGTCGCGTCTTCACTTGAATGCTGACGCAGCGTAGCGATCGATACCCGCTGCACCAAGTCCGGATTTCTAGGGCCAAACGCCTCTTCAGGCGCAAGCTCGAATACACATCGCGCACCTTCCGCCAAACCGAGCAGTCGTGCCTCCAGTGCAGGAGAAAGCTGACCAGCCCCGAGCTGAAGCGTGGCCGGATTATCGGCAAAAGTGCTGACAATATCGCGCCCATCTTCTGCGCTTAGCCGGTAATGCAATGTCAGGAAAGCCCCCTCTACGACAATGGGATGTGGCGAATTCAGCATTAATCAGCAGGTTTTTTTCGAATTTCCTATTGTAAGCCAGCCGACGGCGTACGAACGGCCCATATTGGGCGAACGATCACGCTAGGATGCGCAGCTGTTTTCACCAGCATTGAAACACGTCGAAGATGCGTATCGCCGATCTGCCACCAGAACTGCGCCCGCGTGAGCGCCTGCTCGCCAAGGGTGCCACCGCGCTCACCGATGCCGAGCTGATCGCAATCCTGCTACGCACGGGGATCGGCGGCATGAGCGCTATCGAGCTTGGGCAATCGCTGATTGATCGTTTTGGGTCATTGTCGCGCCTGCTGGCAGCGACAGCGCCGGAGCTCGAAGCGATTCGGGGTCTGGGCATCGCCAAGCGCGCCGAGCTGCTCGCGATTACCGAGATACAGCGACGCGCATTAACCGCGCTGCTAGCCGAAGGGACAGTCCTGGACTCGGCGCAGCGGGTGACGATGTTCCTGCGACATCGCTTCAATACCCTGCTGAATGAGAGCTTTGTTGGCTTGTTTACGGACGTGCAGTACCGTCTGATCGCGGTTGAGGATTTCGGCAGCGGCGCGCTACAGCGGGTAGCCGTTTACCCGCGAGAGATCATCCGCGCCGCTCTGCGGCATAACGCAGCGGCAGTGGTGTTCGCGCATAATCACCCAAGTGGGCGTGCCGAGCCGAGCGATCTCGACAAGACCTTGACCCGGAAACTGCAAGACGCGCTGAACTGTATCGAGGTCAGCCTACTCGACCACCTGATCGTCACGCCTCAGGATATCTGGTCTTTTCGCGCTAACGGCTTGTGTTGAGTGGCTGAAAGTCTTGCAAACCCAAGGGAAATTGTTAAATACAATAAGCCGCGTAGATTCACAATTTATTTTCGCAAGTGCTTGAATATACGTAATTTTTTCAGTATACTCGCCGGTCTTCCAAATATTGGGAATTTTCAAGGAGTCTGCTGTGGCACGTGAATGCGAAGTAACCGGGAAAAAGCCGATGAGCGGTAACAATGTTTCCCACGCAAATAACAAAACCAAGCGCCGCTTCCTGCCCAACCTGCAGAACCGTCGTTTCTGGGTTGAGTCGGAAAATCGCTGGGTTCGCCTGCGCGTTTCCGGCGCCGGTATCCGCATCATTGACAAACTCGGCATCGATGCCGTGCTCGCCGATATGCGCGCACGCGGTACCAAGGTCTAATCAAATCAAGGAATAGGAAAAGACATCATGGCAACCAGCAAAGGCCGCGAAAAAATCAAGCTTGAGTCGACTGCAGGCACCGGTCACTTTTACACCACCACCAAGAACAAGCGCACGATGCCGGAAAAAATGACGATCACGAAGTTTGATCCGAAAGCGCGCAAGCACGTCGAGTACAAAGAAACGAAAATCAAGTAATCGCACGTTGGAAAGTCAGTATCCAACAAAAACCCGCTCACTGGAGCGGGTTTTTTATTGCCCTATCAAGGCTACCAAACACTTAGCTTTGCCGACGCCTTATCAATAGCACGCGAGAAGCAAGTCGCTCGACGGTTAGCGCTAAGCGTAGGTGCGCAGGCGCATAGAAAATTCACGCAGCGAGCGGATGCCCGAGGCCTCAGCGCGCGCGCACCAGTCGCGCAACTGTTGCAGCAACTGATCGCTGGTGAAATGAGAACGCTCCCAGATCGCCCCCAACTCAACACGCATCTCATGCATGGTTTTCAGCGCTGTGCTGTGCTCGAACAACTCGGATAACTGTTGCTTCTGGCTAGTCTCGAGGCTAGTCGGCTCACGCTGCAGCAGTTTTTTGGACGATCTCAAAAACCCTGATCCCAAGGCGGAGCTGGCACGAATCTGATCGACTTCATCACGCCAGGCGCTGCGGAGCGAGCGTGCGTACTTCGCCATCACGTCGTAGCGGTTAGCTACGACCGCATGCAGGGTATCTAAATCGGCGACCAACTTGCTACTGTCGAACTTGGGCTCTGGTGCGACTTTCTTCACCTTGGCCAGACCCAAAAACGCCAGGATAGAGATGTACATCCAGCCGATATCGAACTCGTACCACTTAGCCGACAGCTTGGCCGATGTACCGAAGGTATGGTGGTTGTTGTGCAGCTCTTCTCCGCCGATGATGATGCCGATGGGAAGAATGTTGGTGGAGGCGTCTTTGCACTCAAAATTGCGGTAGCCCCAGTAGTGGCCGATGCCGTTAATAACACCAGCCGCGGTCACCGGAATCCAGGCCATTTGAATTGCCCAGACCGTCAGGCCCAAGACACCAAACAGCATCACATTAACGACCAACATCAGCGACACGCCGAGTGCGGAGTGCTTGGTGTAGACATTGCGTTCGATCCAGTCGTCCGGCGTTCCGTGACCGTATTTTTCGATGGTCTCGCGATTTTTCGCTTCTATCCTGTAGAGCTCAGCGCCTTCAAACACGACGGTTTCAATACCGCGGGTCACCGGGCTATGCGGGTCTTCGGTGGTTTCACATTTCGCGTGATGCTTGCGGTGAATAGCGGCCCACTCCTTGGTCACCATGCCGGTGGTCATCCAGAGCCAGAAACGGAAGAAGTGACTTGGAATAGCGTGCAAATCGAGCGCTCGGTGCGCCTGGCAACGATGCAAAAAGATTGTGACGCCCGCAATCGTGATGTGCGTGACCGCTAGCGTGAACAGCAGGATTTGCCACCCAGTTGCGTGCGTGATGCCATTAAGCAGGAAATCAAGCACGAGATCCAAGCCGGAATGATGAGTCATTTTTTCTCCAAACAATCTACAAACGGTCGAGGTATCCACGACCCCGGCCCGCGCCGACATTTTACGTGGTTTTCCGCAGGAAAGCCCGAATTTTCGGCTCTATTAGCGAATAATCCATTTCAAATCAAAGGATTACGTACTTTGTGAGGTAGCGGCCGGCAATATCGATGACAGATTGACCTTTTGCTCATTGAGCAACTTCAGCAAGGCCAGGTTCATCGCTGACTGCATGCTGCCGCGGAGCTTTACCGGATCGTCGATCCAGACCGCCGCCTCGATCTCGAGGCCCTCCGGCCCCATGGAGAGCAACAGCGCACTCGGCGCCGGCGCTTCAAGAACTTGAGGCAGTGTTGCGAGTACGGGAGGTATGGCCTCAAGCAAACGCGTGATGTCGGTACCATGCGCCACCTTGAAGCTGCTGCTGATACGGGTATGGCGATCACTCAGGCTGAAATTCTGTACCGGCTGCGAGACCAGCATTTCGTTCGGGATGATGGCCTCGGTACCGTCGCCGCTTCGCAGCACGGTGTAGCGGGTGTTGATCTGCACAATCTGCCCGCTGTACTTCTCCACGCTAACCAGATCGCCGATCGTCAAACTGCGTTCGAGCAGTACCACGAAGCCAGACACATAGCTGCTCACCAGCTTTTGCAGACCCAAACCCAGACCCACACCAAGCGCACCACCAAAGACTGAGAGCACGGTCAAGTCAATACCGACCAAAGACAGGCTAATCAATACTGCGACCAGAATCAGCAGCCCCCGCCCGACGCGTGCCAACACCGCGCGGAGTGAGCTGTGCATGCTGTCGAGCCGCATCAGACGTTGCTCAAAAATCGCGGCAGCCCAGAGCGCGAGCAGCAGCGTAATGGCCACCCAAATCAGTGCCAGCAACACCACCAGCAGCGATTCATGATGCCGACCAATCGGCAGCTTGGTCTGTTCAAGGTACTCAATAAATTCCGGCCATAGCCCGGTGATGTAGAGCGCGACACCGGTCCAAATGACGAGCGCAATGGCTTGCTCAAAGGTCTGCAGGATCAATCCAGCTCGGCCATCCGGCGCGAAGATTTGTCGCAACAAGTAGAACGCGGCACGAATCAGCAGATAAGACAAAGCCAGCGGGACTGCAACGCGCAACAGGCCAACACTCTGGTAGCTCGA
>JAIXQV010000101.1 GCA_027485535.1 Oxalobacteraceae bacterium
TCTGCGCGCGGTACAGGAAATGCTGGGGCACGCGTCGATCGCCTCCACGCAGGTCTATACTTCGCTGGATTTCCAGCGCCTGGCGCAGGTGTATGACGCGGCGCATCCTCGTGCGAAAAAGCAGAGTGGGCGTTGATCGTGCTTGCTGACCCGTGCTATGTCCGATTGCTGAACTAGCGTTATCGACTGCTTGATTGAATATCGTTTGCGCTACTTTTTCTTCTTCACTTGATTTTCCGGAGCACCATGGCACTGATCCCCGCCACCATCCTTACCGGCTTTCTTGGCGCTGGTAAAACAACCCTGCTAAATCGTATTTTGCGCGAACCGCACGGCATGAAAATAGCCGTCATTGAAAATGAATTCGGCGAAGAGAACATCGATAATGAAATCTTGGTTCAAGACAGTAATGAACAAATAGTCGAGATGAGTAACGGCTGTATCTGCTGCACCGTACGCGGCGATCTGATCGCCGGGCTCGGGCAGCTGGCACAGAAACGTCGCGACGGCCTGCTACAGTTTGATCGGGTTGTCATCGAGACCACCGGCTTGGCGAACCCCGGCCCAGTAGCGCAGACCTTTTTCATGGATGAAGAAATTGGTCTTTCTTATTTGCTCGATGGCGTGATCACAGTGGTCGACGCCAGTCACGCCATGGAGCAACTTGATCGCTTTGAAGAAGCACAGCGCCAGATCGGCTTTGCAGATCGCGTCTTACTATCAAAAACCGATCTAACATCATCGGAATCCGTCAGCGCACTGGAAGCACGATTAAAACGTATCAACCCCCGCGCACCCATCATGCGATCCGATTTCGGCAAAGCACCGATTAACGAGATTCTCGACATTCGCGGCTTCAATCTGAATGAGAAACTAGAGATCGACCCGGATTTTCTCAAAGCGGAAGCGCATGATCACGACTGCGACGAGCATTGCGCGCATGATCATGATCACGCGCATCACCATCACGCTCACGACCATGCTCACGGCCATGATCATGGTCATGGCGGCCATACCGACGATATCTCGGCCTTCGTTTTTCGCAGCGACCGTCCGTTCGATCCAGCCAAGCTGGAGGAATTCATCGGCGGTCTGGTGCAAGCTTTCGGCCCGCGCATGCTGCGCTACAAAGGCGTGCTGTGGATGGAAGGCGCATCCCGCAAAGTCATCTTCCAAGGAGTACACCAGACCATGGGCAGCGATCTGGGATCGCCTTGGGCAGAGGATGAGACGCGCGGCAGCAAAATTGTCTTCATCGGGCAAAACCTGCCCAAAGAAGTGTTCACTCAGGGCTTAACGCAGTGTCTTGCCTGATTCTCGGTGCAAGTTTGAAAACCTTTTGCCGATAACGAAAAATTCCTTGGATGAAACTAGCTGAAAATAGCCGAAACCTTGTCGCGCCGGACAACAATGTGATTACAATAGCCGCCGATTTCGACCTGCCCCTCACGGAGACATGATCCGGGCCTCGAGACCAAAGCCCGACAGCACTGTGCGCCAGCAAAGTTGGCCTCAGGCCTCTGGGTAGAATTCACCGATTCGTAGTGATGAAAGCAAGCGACGTGGCAACTACAACCAAGACATCAAAGTCAACGAATGGCGCCCTGCTCACTGAAGAAGAAATTCTCAAAATGAGTGAGAAGGACTACATGAACCCCGCACAGCTCGCATTCTTCAAGGCCCGCCTACAGCAACTTGAACGCGATCTGTTAAGAAATGCTGATGAAACCACCGAGCACTTGCGCGAAACAGTGCTGGTGCCTGATCCAGCTGATCGTGCCACCATCGAAGAAGAGCACGCGCTTGAACTTCGCACCCGTGACCGCGAGCGCAAGCTGCTGAAGAAAGTGCAGCAGTCGATCGCATCGATTGATTCAGGTGATTACGGCTGGTGTGAAGAAACCGGCGAGCCGATTGGCATCCCGCGTTTGTTGGCACGCCCCACTGCGACGCTCTCCCTCGAGGCCCAGCAGCGGCGCGAGCTGAAACAAAAACTCTACGGCGATTAAACACGCCTGGCAGAAGCTCGCCAGCGCGGCTGGCGACTTCTTGCTCGTGGTGTCTGGCTGTTGTTGGCCTTCCACGCCGCCATCTAGCCATTACCTAGCGTTTTTGCGCTAGTATTGCGGCGTTTTCTTCATGGCTCCGCTTGCAATCACGTCAATGACTCACAACGCTCCGCGCCGAAACCTGCAACGCGCCTTTACGGCCGTGTTGCTGGTGCTCAGCCTGCTGCTAGCGCAGTGGCTTGGTTTGACGCATGCGATTGCACACAGCGGCGGCGCCAGCGCACAAACTGCGTCGGCGTCGGGCTGGGAGCCGATCGAGCACACGCAATCAGCTGCCAATTGCGCGGCGTTTGATGCCGCTACGCTTGGCACTAGTCTGCACACCAGCGACTTAGTCATCTTGCCGGTCGTTCGATGCAGCGCTGCAGTCGAACTACCTGTCCGGAGCGGTATAACCCGCCTTACCACCCGCCACTTCAACTCGCGCGCACCTCCACACCAAGCCTGATATCGCGCCTCAGGCGTCGCTCGGCATTCGCCAGCAGCGACGGACATTGTTATTTGTGGAGATGATCATGAGCTTTCAACGCTCTATTTTGGCGCATGCTGTGTCATGCGCACTTGCTGGCATCAGCATCGCCAGCTATGCACAACAAGCAGATAAATCCCTTGCCCCGGTGGTTGTTACCGCCGATCCATTTGGCTCGCAAGAGCAAGCGACTATTCTTTCTCCGGCGCGCGTACTGTCGGGTGACAACCTGCGCGACAAAATCGGTGGCTCGCTCGGCGAGACCTTGATGCAAGAGCCTGGCATTCACTCCTCCGGTTTCAGCACGGGTTCGTCTCGACCAGTTATTCGCGGGCTGGAAGGCCCCCGTGTGAAGATTCTGCAAAACGGCATGAGCAATGGTGATTTGTCGGCAATCTCAAATGATCACGCGGTCGGTGCCAGCTCTCTAAGCGCCCAGCAAATCGAAATTCTGCGAGGCCCTGCCACCTTGCTTTACGGCTCGGGCGCGATTGGTGGGGCGGTCAATATTGTGAACGGACGCATTCCAACACGACTGGAAGACCGTCCGACCGGTGAAGCGGAGCTGAGAGCAAGTAGTGTGGATAGCGGCAGTGCATTTGCATTTACCGCTGATAGAGCGGCCGGAAATATAGGTTTACATATCGACGGTAACCTGATGCGCGCAGGTGACTATCGCATCCCAGGCAACAGCAGCACTGCGGGCGATGGTGATACGAGTCGACTCACATTCTCGGGTAATCGCGAAAACAATCTGGGCGTCGGTGCCTCGATGATCCAATCCTGGGGCTATGTCGGCGCATCGGTGTCACAGATTGACAAGTTGTATGGCATCCGTGGCCGCGATGAATCTTCGAAGATTGATCTTTTGCAGACGCGATTTGATGTTGACAGTTTGATCCGCTCACCGTTCGAGGGTTTTGATGCACTGAGAATCAAACTTGGGCAGAGCGACTATCGTCACACTGAGCTAGATGGCGGTGTCGATCCCCATGTCAAGTTCACTAATCGCTCGCTCGAATCTCGTATCGAACTGTCGCATCAACCTGTCGCTGGCTGGCGCGGCCGAGTCGGCATGCAAACCGATGGCTCGACCGTACAGGCGTTGAATCTTGAAAACCCCGATGAGTCAACAGTTCCTCGCACCCGATCCAACTCAACTGCAGCCTTCATCGTAGAAGAGACGGATATCGGTAATGTGCGGCTGAATGCCGGCGCACGTATCGAACAAGTCGGCCGACGGCCAACCGACGCTACCCATCGCAACTTCACTCTGGGCTCGGCGTCGTTCGGTGCCTTATGGAGCTTCACACCGGGTTACGCACTCGGCAGCACACTGTCACTCGCGCAGCGAGCGCCTACGGCCGAAGAACTTTACTCTCGTGGCGCGCATCATCCAACCGAGACCTATGATCGTGGCGCCCAGGGGCTCAACAAGGAAACCTCTAGAAATATCGATATCTCTCTGCAAAAAACCGAGGACAGAGTACGCTGGAAAGGAAATTTGTTTCAAAATCGAGTCAGTAATTTTGTCTACGGCCGATTAGGTGGAGACGTATGTTCCGAGGGTGGCGATCCATTTGATGTTGCCGTCTGTACCGGCGAAGCGCTGAGAGAGCGTTCGTTTGATCAAGCAAGTGCCACCATTCGCGGCTATGAACTTGATGCCAGCTACAACCTGTATGAATACGGCTGGTTCGGCCGTGCATTTGCAGACGACTCTCGCGGTACCCTAGATAATCTAGGCTACCTTCCACTACAGCCGGTTAGACGTGTAGGCACTACTATCGGCTACCAAGATGCGAACTGGCGATCATCGCTGTCCATACTCAATGCGAGTTCGCAAAATCGACTCGCTGCCAGCCCCGTCTATCAGGATGAGGATGGCACCATTGAAAAAACCACTCGCGGCTACACACGCGTCGATGCCAATATTTCTTGGCGACAGCGTATTGGCGAGAATGAGCTCACGTGGTTCGCCAGCGCCCGCAATTTGTTGAATGAAGAGATTCGCCTATCAACATCCCTCTTGAAGGACTATGTCCCTCAGCCGGGTCGGAACTTCATCGTCGGGGTACGTGCGCGTTTCTAGCACGCACACGTTTGCGATGGTCGGATTGTTGGACAGATGCCACTCGTGTTTGGGCAATCCGGTCCGTCGCATTACTCTCTAGCGCATCCGAACCTACGACCATGCGCCCGTGAAATTTCGTGAATTATTCAGCAAGCAAGCCCCCGGCTCCATCAAAAATGTCCGTACGTCTGGTCAGCCCACCGTGGCTGATCGCGCAGCGACGACGCGCAAGATTGATGCGATTGAATCCGAAATCTCGGCAGAGATCGGAAACTCTAGCGATACCGAGAGCAGCGCCGATAGCGGAACCAACATCGGAACCCACAGCGACTTCGTGATCGCCAACGATATCGAGCAATGCATCTTTGAAGCCAGCATTTTGTATGCGAACCGACAGCCCAAAGCCGCTGCATCACTCTTGTTGGAAGCAATAGCGCAAGCGAGTGATCACCGGACTGAGGCTATTGCGTGGCAGATGCTGCTCGAGCTCGCTAGTCTCGACCGAGACAAAGCGCACTTCGAAGCGCTGGCACTGCGCTATGCCGAGCGCTTCGAAACCTCACCGCCACAATGGCGTAGCGGCCATGACACCAGCTCAAACCCAGTTTTGTCTACCCCGATGCTGGCCTTCCGCGGCAAGCTGCTTGGAAGCTCGGCGCCCGCACTGAGGCAGCTTGAGCAGGCCGCCGCGTCGCATTCGCAACTGGTTGTTGATCTACGCAGCGTTACCGAGCTTGATATCAGTGGCTGTAGCGCGCTGCTGGCACTTCTTTCGCGCTGGCATCTGGAGGGTAGGCACACCAGTGTCGCGTACTCGCCGACGCTGATCGACATGCTGCGCACACAGCTGCAGCAAGGTCGCCCCGATGATAATGACGCCGGGTGGAGACTCCTGATCGAGCTGCTGCGGGTGAGTGGCGACGACGTTAGTTATGAGGATGCCTGCGTTGCCTACTGCCTGACCTATGAGTTATCGCCACCCGCGCCCGTGGGCTTGGCGATGCATCAAGCACCACCGGTCGCCGATCTGATGTTGCCGGAGCAGATCGGCTACCCGGTCGATGCCTTGCTTGAATCACTGCGCACCAGCGCCGAACCGCTTGAGCATATCGTGCTCAACTGCCGCCAGTTGCGTCTGATTGAGTTCAATGCAGCCGCACCGCTGCTGGCGGGCGTCACAGGGATAGCGCGAGGCAAGACGGTAGAATGGCGCGACATGCTGTATCTGACATCGACATTACTGCAATTGATCAGCGGTAAAGGCAAGCTGAAGATTAGCCATCGCCCGCCCTGACCGCGCGAGCAGGCCTTACTCAAGAAGACACATGGAACAATTTCACGGCACCACCATTCTTTCGGTTCGTCGCGGCGCGCAAGTCGCACTCGGCGGCGATGGCCAAGTTACCCTCGGTAATGTGGTGATGAAGGGTTCGGCGCGCAAAGTACGCAAGCTGTTTCACGGCAAGGTACTGGCGGGTTTTGCTGGCGGTACCGCCGATGCGTTCACGCTACTGGAGCGCTTCGAATCCAAACTCGAAGCTCACCAAGGCAACTTGCTGCGCGCCTCGGTCGAGCTAGCCAAAGACTGGCGCACCGACCGCATGCTGCGCCGGCTGGAAGCAATGCTGCTGGTCGCAGACCGAGAAGCGACGCTGATCATTACCGGTAATGGCGATGTGCTGGAGCCAGAAAAAGGGGTGGGCGCGATCGGCTCAGGCGGCAGCTACGCACAAGCTGCTGCGCTGGCACTATTCGAAAATACTGAGCTGTCGCCGGCTGAGATCGTAAAAAAATCACTCGGCATTGCCGGCGAACTCTGCATTTATACCAACCTGTCGCTCACCATCGAGACCCTAGACTGATACTGATGAACCTCACCCCGCAAGAAATCGTTACCGAGCTCGACAAACATGTGGTCGGGCAAGCCAAAGCCAAGCGCGCGGTCGCTATCGCATTGCGTAATCGCTGGCGTCGGCAGCAAGTGCCCGAACCGCTACGACACGAGATCACACCGAAAAACATCCTGATGATCGGGCCGACCGGTGTCGGAAAAACCGAGATCGCGCGTCGTTTGGCACGACTGGCAGATGCGCCGTTCATCAAAATCGAGGCGACTAAATTCACCGAAGTCGGCTATGTTGGTCGCGACGTCGACAGCATCATTCGTGATCTGGTTGAGATTGGTATCAAGCAGAGCCGCGAACAGGCGATGCGCAGCGTTCGACAAAAAGCACAAGACGCGGCCGAAGAGCGCATCCTCGATGTGCTCTTGCCACCCGCGCGTGATTTTGGCTTTGGCCAGCCCGAAGACAAAACCGCCAGCACAACCCGACAAACTTTTCGCAAGCGTCTGCGCGAGGGCGCGCTCGACGATAAAGAAATCGACATCGATGTCGCTGAGCCACGCGCCACGATGGAGATCATGGCGCCGCCCGGCATGGAAGAGATGACTGAGCAGATCAAGTCGATGTTCTCTGGCTTGGGCGCCGGTCGTACTAAATCCCGCAAGCTGAAAATCGCTGAAGCCATGCGCCTGCTAGTAGACGAAGAAGCGTCGCGCATGATCAATGACGATGAACTGAAGCAGCGCGCGATCAGCAATGTCGAGCAAAACGGCATCGTGTTTTTAGATGAAATCGACAAGATCGCGTCTCGCGCCAATGCTCAGGGTGCTGATGTCTCGCGTGCCGGTGTGCAGCGCGATCTGCTACCGCTGGTGGAAGGCACGACCGTCAACACGAAGTACGGCATGGTGAAAACCGATCACATTCTGTTTATTGCCTCAGGTGCTTTCCATTTGGCTAAGCCCTCGGACCTGATTCCCGAGCTGCAAGGGCGCTTTCCAATTCGGGTCGAATTAGAGTCGCTGTCGATCGCTGACTTTGAACGGATTCTGACCGCTACCGATGCCTGCCTGACGCGCCAGTACCAGGCGCTACTCGCGACCGAAAATCTGGATATCCAGTTCCATCAAGAAGGCATCCGACGGCTGGCAGAAATCGCGTATTCGGTGAATGAAAAAACCGAAAATATTGGCGCTCGTCGCCTTTACACCGTGATGGAAAAGCTGCTCGAAGAGATTTCCTTCGGCGCGGGTACGCCGTCTACCGATGCGATCGCTATAGACGCCGCCTATGTCGACGCCAAACTTGGCGAGCTAGCGACCAATGAAGATTTATCGCGTTACGTGCTCTGATGAGTACGACGAAGCAGAACTACTGAACCTAGCAACTGAACCAGATGGCACGCAAATCGGTAAGCAATCGTCAGAAGCTATCGTTTCGCATCGAGCCATCGCAGCGGGCGCTCAAGCCGCGTAATCCGGTTGCCGTAGCCGCCAAACAGCGCGCCGCCGGACCCCACCGAAAATCCAACGCCGCTAATCGGCAAGCAAAAAAACGCGAGCTGATTCGAGTGCTGCGACAGAATGGCCACGGTGACTGATCGTCGGCGCTACTACTGGGAAATTTTTCAGCCGAGTTTTTAGTCGACTTGGTTTCAGTCACTCATCACGCGCATCGCGCGCGAGTAAGTCGTGAATTGCCTGCTGTGGCGTTGCCTGTTCGAACAGCACGCGGTCAACTGCATCCACGATCGGCATCTCAACGCCATGCGCCGCTGCCAGTTGTCGTACTGCCTGTACACAGCGCACACCCTCGGCAACATGACCCAGCTCGGCAGTGATGGTATCCAGCGATTTACCTGCCGCTAAGCCTAATCCCACCTGACGATTGCGCGACAAATCACCGGTGCAAGTGAGAATCAGATCACCAAGGCCGGTCAGCCCCGTGAAGGTTTCGCTGCGACCACCGAGCGCCGTACCGAGCCGAGTGATCTCCGCCAAGCCGCGCGTGATTAACGCTGCACGCGCATTCAGACCAAGACCCAAACCATCTGCGATGCCGGTCGCAATCGCGAGCACATTTTTCACGGCACCACCCACCTCGACACCGACCAAGTCATCAGTCGAGTAAACACGAATATGCGCGCCATGGACGGCGGTCACCACCTTGTTGCGCAGTTCGGCATGCGGCGAGCCAATGGTTAGCGCACAGGGCAAGCCGCTCGCGACCTCCAGCGCAAATGAAGGCCCTGACAGCGCACCGATGGGCAAGCCTTCACCCAATTCCTGCTGCACCAATTGATGCGGTAACAAAGCGGTATCTTGTTCGAAGCCTTTGCACAGCCACACCAGATTGGTTGGCGCTAGCGACTTCAACTCACGCAGCACCGGACGCAAGCCTGCAATCGGTGTAGCAATGATCAGCAGGCCTGCGCGCGCGTGCGCGACCGCGTCTGCAAGTTTTGTCGTGAATGTCAGCGCCGAGTCCAGCGTAATGCCGGGCAGGTAGCGCGTGTTTTGATGGGTGCTAGAGAGTGCATCGATCTGGGCTTGGTTGCGGGCCCAGAGCAAGACTGATTGACGCGATGCCAGCGCACTGGCAAGCGCCGTTCCCCACGCGCCTGCGCCGAGGATTGCGATATTCATTCGCCCCAGACGTCACTCGCTCTGGCGTAGCCGATGTCACCATCGCGGTGCCGCACCTTGACCCAGCTGGATGTGACCGGCTCGGCCAGCTCTAGCAATACGCCTTTGACCGCGGTAAAAACGACGGGTGCGGTATCGTCGGCAGCGCTACGCACCGCCGCTTGCGCTGCCTCCACTACCAACATCCGCTTGTTGGTGAGTGATTTGTTCTCAACCCAAGCGAGTTCGCCAGCTGCGTCGCGCACCCGACTCCAATCGCCGCTCGTAATCACCAGCTCGACAGGCATCCCGGCGGGCGCTGCGAATAGCTTGCGACCTTTGATGCTCGGCGCATCAAACATGATCGCCGGGCCGGGCCCTATCGCCTTGAACTCGCTGGCCGCCCACGCGGCGCTCCCTTGCGCGGCGATCACGCTTACCAGCCACAGCAAAGAGAGACGGAGAGCGCGCATTAAATTACTGCACCGGTGTGGTCGGAGCCTGCGCCAGCACTTGCTTGCGCTGCTGGTAGAACACTTCGAAGTTGATCTCGGTCAGGTGAATCGGCGGGAAACCACCGCGCGTGACCATGTCAGCAATGTTGGCGCGCAGGTAGGGGTAAATGATGTTGGGGCACGCAATGCCGAGCAGTGGCTCGATTTGATCTTCGGGCACATTACGTACTTCGAAGATGCCGCCTTGCTTACCTTCGACCAAAAACGCGATCTTGTCGCGGATTTTTGCGGTGATGGTCACGGTGACGGTTGCTTCGTAGATATCGTCAGCCAACTTCTGATTGCCAACGTCAATCTGAACTTCGATGCTAGGACCGTCCTGCTCCAGAAAAATCGCAGGCGAGTTCGGCTGCTCCAGCGACATATCCTTCAGGTAGATGCGCTGGATATTGAAAGTGGCTTGCAGCTCTTGGGCGTTTTGATCGGACATGACTCGCTTTCGTTGGGGGTGTTAGGTACCGTACTAAGAGGACGGCGTGTTCTGTACGGCTGGGTGAATCAATAATCGGATGTGGGGGGCTGAGCCGACGATGAAGGCTGCAGATCAGCCGCGCAACATGGGCTCGAGCTCGCCCGCACGATCAAGCGCAGACAAGTCATCAAAGCCACCAACATGGGTTTCACCGATATAAATCTGCGGAACGGTGCGGCGACCGGTCTTCTCCATCATCTCGGCGCGCTGCTCGGGTTCGAGATCAACCCGGATTTTTTCGATCTCGGCGACGCCTTTGGACTGCAATAGACGTTCAGCCATGTTGCAATAGGGACATACTCCTGTCGTGTACATCTTGACCTTCGCGCCCATCTCGCTGGTGCTCCCTTCGTTGAAACTTACTTTTCTGTCGGCAAGCCCTGCGACCGCCACTCGTTGAAACCGCCATCGAGTACATAGACCTTATCGAAGCCGGCGCGCTGGAGCACCGAAGCGCCGCGCGCAGCGCGCGCACCAACGCCACACACCAGCAGCACGGGGTGTTGCTTATCGATTTCGCTGGCACGGTTGCCGAGTTGGTCGAGCGGGATGTTCTTTGACTGCTGCAAATGCCCGCCGCTGAACTCATCATTCGAGCGCACATCCAGAATCGTGACCTTGCCTTGATTCAATAGCTGCGTCGCTTGCAGCGTCGAAAGTGTGTTCTTGGCCCGGAACAGCAGTGGCCAGAGGAGCGCACCACCCGAAATAAGTGCGATCAGGATAAGTGCGATGTTGTCGATCAAGAATGTCACGGCGTATAAATCCGGTGGGGCTAAGCCGCGCATTATAAAATAATGCGCTTCACAAAGTTGCACGCGACTTGTAAACCACCAAACTACCCGATTCCCTCAACTGCACCCCCGCTGCACCCGCTCCATGTACAAAATTGTCCTCATGCGTCACGGCGAGTCCACTTGGAACCGCGAAAACCGTTTCACCGGCTGGGCCGATATCAATCTCACCGAAAAAGGCGAGGCGCAAGCCCGCGAGGCTGGCCGCCTCCTGAAGGAGGCAGGATTCCAGTTCGACCTGACCTATACCTCCGTGCTGAGGCGCGCCATCCACACGCTCTGGTTGACGCTCGAAGAAATGGACCTGATGTGGCTCCCGGTCGTGCACAACTGGCGTCTGAATGAGCGGCACTACGGCGCCTTGCAAGGCCTGAACAAGGCGGATACAGCAGCGGAATACGGGGAGGAGCAAGTCATGATCTGGCGTCGCAGCTACGACATCCCGCCGATGCCACTCGACCCGAATGATCCCCGCGTCTCATTCGATAACCCGCGTTACGCCGGCCTGAGCCGCGACCAGATACCGCTCACCGAGTGCCTGAGAGATACGGTTGAGCGAGTACTGCCCTACTGGAACGACGTCATCGTGCCGGCGGTGCGCCAGGGTCGACAGGCCTTGATATGCGCTCACGGCAATAGTCTGCGTGGTCTTATCAAGCATCTCGACAGCATTGGCGACGCCGACATCGTCAAGGTGAATATCCCGAACGCCCAGCCCTTGGTCTATGAGCTGGACGCTGATTTGAAGCCCATTCGCAGCTACTACCTTGGCGACGCTGCTGCGATCGAGGCGGCTATCAAGAATATCGCGCTGCAGGGTCGGACCAGCTAGATCCAATGCCCACGGCTCGTCACTCGCTAGCCATCCTGATTACTGCGTTCTCGCTTAACTGCTTGGCTACGCAATCCGGCGCGGGAGCCGAGCCTAAATCGGCCGATCGCGCACGCCAGAAACAGCAAGCCGAACAAGAGCGCTCGGAACTTCGGCGCAAACTTGACGATCTGAAGACGGATATCGTCAAGACCGAGAAAGCGCACGGCCATGCAGCGGACGCACTCGCCTCCTCTGAAAAAGCAATTTCCAATGCCAACCGCAGTCTGCGCGAACTGGTCGCAGAGCAGCTGCGAACTCAACAAAAACTACAACTGCTGTCGCAAGATCTGCGACAACTTGAGGCGGCTGTGGCGCAACAGCGCAAGCGACTTGAGAACATGCTGCGCGAGCAATACCGAGCAGGGCCGGAGGATAGGCTGCGTTTACTGCTCTCCGGTGATAACCCGAACCGCATTGCACGCGAGATGCGTTATCTGGGCTATGTCTCAGCTGAGCAAGTGAAAGCCATCGAGAAACTGCAACAGGACATCGCAGCAGTCGAGGCGAACAAAGCCGATGCCGAGGAAGCGCGCGCCGCTCTGGAAGACATCGCCGCCGAGCAAAGAGAGCAAAAAGCACTGCTCGAAAAAGAGAAAGGCAAGCGCAAGGTGCTGGTGGCACAGCTGTCAGACAAACTGTCGGCGCAGCGCAAGGAGGCGGGCAATCTTGCGCGCGATGAGGCGCGCTTGTCTGAGCTGGTTGACCGCTTAGCCGTGGTGATTGCGCAGCAGCGCAAAGCCGAAGAGGAGGAGGCGCGACGCCGTGCGCGTAACAAGGCCGAAGCCGCGGCGCGCGAAAAGGCGCTGGCGGAAAAAGCGCGCAAAGAGAACAAAGGACGCACTAGCGCCGGGACCAAGCCGGCTGAATCCGCCAAAACCCCCGAACGCGCTGAGCAGGTAGCCCCCGAGCCGCCGCCACCGCCTGATGGCAATGCTTTCGCCGCGCTGCGCGGCAAAGGCAAATTACCCGTGAAAGGCGAGCTGGCCGCGACCTTTGGCGCCAAACGCGCGGACGGGCCGAGCTGGAAGGGTATCTTTATCAAAGCAGGAGAGGGTAGCGACGTGCACGCTGCCGGTGCCGGTGAAGTGATCTTCGCCGACTGGATGCGCGGCTTTGGTAACCTGATTATCGTTGACCACGGCGGTCAGTACCTGAGCATCTATGGCAATAATCAATCGCTACTCAAGCGCCCCGGTGATCGGGTGAAAGCGGGCGATGTCATCGCCACCGTGGGTAACAGCGGCGGCAATGAACATTCAGGTTTATACTTCGAACTCAGGCATCAAGGGCGGGCAATCGATCCGCTCGCCTGGCTCAACAGGTGAGACATGGGCAGCAAATTGAA